>JBMSSY010000044.1:0-9610 GCA_049424605.1 Candidatus Methylopumilus sp. | reverse complement strand
ACTTCAAAACCGAAACGCATTTCAGTAGCAGCTGGTTTAGTCCACATGATGTATCTCCTAATTATTAGTTAAAAAAACCGCTAGCGCGTATAAAACAATTGCATCTAACGTGAAATGAATCATGCGCCACACGCACCACAATCAACAGTGCAAAAATACGGAAACTTCGCTAATGATTTTCATGACACCGTGCAAAAACTAAGGCAGACTTGAACCTGCCGCCGCTTAAGCTAGTGATTGAGATTAAGCTTTAATCGCTATGGCTAAAGCCTGTAAGAAACGATCGTTTTCTGAAAACAAACCTATACTGACCCGCAGATAATCCGGCATGTCGTAATTAGCAATTGGCCGCACAATCACGCCTTGATCAAGCAATCGCTCATAAACGCCAGCCGCATCAGCAACTTTAAAGCTGACGAAGTTAGCAAAAGACGGAATAAAACTTAAGCCTAAACGTTCTAGACCTTGGGTAATTTGCACCATCCCCGCCTGATTTAAAGCGCGCGTTCGCTCTACAAATTCATCGTCGTTTAATGAGGCTACAGCAGCCGCTTGTGCGATGCTATTCACATTAAATGGCTGACGAACTCGGTTCATTAAATCTGCAATGGCGCTTGATGTGACACCAAAACCCACACGCAATCCCGCTAAACCATAGGCTTTGGAGAAGGTGCGTGAAATCACCAAATTATCAAAATCAGCTAACCAGCCAATAGACTCTGCTTTTAACTCATCGGTCAGGTATTCGTCATAAGCTTCATCCAATATCACCAGTACATGCTTAGGCACTGCTGACAAAAACTTTTTGAGTTTGGCCTTAGCAATTAAGGTACCTGTTGGATTGTTGGGGTTTGCGACAAATACCATGCGGGTTTTAGGCGTGATTGCCAACAACATTGCATCTAAGTCATGTCCAAATGCTTTGGCAGGCACCACGATGCCCGTAGCGCCTACAGCCTTAGTAACTAGGCTATAAACAGCAAAAGCGTGTTGCGAATAAACCGCTTCATCTGCTGGCGATAAAAATGCACGCGCCGCAAGTTCAAGAATGTCGTTAGAGCCGTTACCAAACACTAATTGGCTAGCTGTTACTTTGAATTTTTCACATACCGCATCGCGCAATAACACACTATTACCATCTGGATAACGTGCAATATCATCCAAGGCATCCATCATGGCCATATGCGCATTAGGACTGACACCTAGCGGATTTTCATTAGAAGCGAGCTTCACAATTTGGCTAGGATCCAAGCCTTTGTCACGCGCCAAATCACTAATCGGCTTACCAGGCTGATAAGGGGCAATAGATCGAATATAAGCAGGCGCTAAATTGGCAATATCTGACACGGAAATAACCTCGAAATTAACAGCCGCAAGGCTTAATTAAACAACAGCAACTGGGTAAGAACCTAAGATTTTAACAAACGAAGCGCGTTGCTCAATTTCTGCAAGTGCTTGTTTGATATTGGCATCTTGATGATGGCCTTCAATATCCACAAAGAATATATATTCCCACAAGCCCATTTTTGCTGGGCGAGATTCTAACTTGGTCATACTGACTTTGTTTTTAGATAATGGTTCTAAAATAGACACCATCGCACCCGGCACATTCTTAGTGGCAATCACCAATGAAGTTTTATCTTGCCCTGAGGCCGCCACATCGTGGTTGGCTAGCACTAAAAAGCGGGTCGTGTTGCGTGGGTCATCTTCAATATTGTTGGCTAATGAAGTCAGTTCAAATAACTCTGCCGCACGCAAGCTGGCAATTGCCGCCGCGCCATGTTCTGTGCTGGCTAATCTTGCCGCCTCGGCATTACTCACCACGGCTTGACGTTCAGCCTGAGGCAAATGACGATTTAACCACTCATGACACTGCGCTAAAGACTGTGCATGCGAGTAAACTTTGCTCACGCTGGTTTTGTCGACTGCTTTACTAAGCAAGTTATGGTGGACTGGCAATTCAATCTCGCCGCAAATATTCAAACTTGTCGCAGTAAGCAAATCCAAAGTACGGCCTATCGCCCCTTCGGTTGAGTTTTCTACAGGCACCACACCATAATCCGCTTGCCCAGATTCGACCATGCGGAACACTTCATCAATAGACAGACATTGAATAGGCGATGAAAGCCCGCCAAATTGTTTATTGGCTGCCTCTTCACTAAAAGTACCTAATGGCCCTAAAAAGGCGACAGTCAGGGCTTTTTCTAAAGCGCGGCAATTAGACATTACACTACGGAAAATCGCGGTCACCGCTTCGGCTGGTAATGGGCCAGTATTTAAATCCACCAAACGGCGCAACACTTGGGCTTCGCGTTCAGGTCGGTAAATAGGCCCGCCACCTTTAAGCTCGCCTATCTCACGTGCATGTGCCGCACGCTCGTTCACCAATTTGAGCAGTTGCTCATCAATGGCATCAATTTGATCTCTGTGTTGTTTTAAGATGTCTGACATAGTTTTTCCTGAGTTGGCAGGACGTTTAAGCGTTGGCCTGCGCAAAGGACTGCATAAATTCAATTAATGCTTGCACGCCCTCGATAGGCATGGCGTTATAAATAGAGGCTCGCATGCCGCCAACTAATTTATGACCCTTTAATTGCAATAAACCATTTTGGTGCGCTTGCTTTAAAAACAGCTCGTCTAAAGCAGCATCTTGCAAAGTAAAGGGAATATTCATACGCGAACGATTTTCAAGCGCAATGGGTGAATGATAAAAATCTGAAGCATCCAAGTAATCATACAAAAGTGCGGATTTTGCGATATTAATTTTTTCCATGGCCGCCAAGCCACCTTTAGCTTTTAGCCATTTAAACACCAAACCCGCGATGTAAATGCCGTAGGTTGCTGGCGTGTTATACATGGAATCATTATCTGCATGAATTTTGTAATCAAACATGGTAGGCGTACCCGGCATGGTTTGACCGATTAAATCCTCACGCACAATCACGATAGTTAAGCCCGCAGGGCCAATATTCTTCTGCGCGCCAGCATATATCAGGCCATACTGGCTAACATCCATAGGGCGCGAAAGGATATGTGAGGACATATCACACACCACAGGCACATCACCTGTTTGTGGCACTGAAAACATCTCAACGCCGCCTATGGTTTCGTTTGAAGTAAAGTGGAAATAAGCCGCGTCTTTATTCAGCTTTAGCGCTTCTTGACTAGGTGCATAGCTGTAGTTTTTATCCTTGCTAGAGCCTGCAATATGCACTTGGCAATAACGTGCCGCTTCATCAATGGCTTTTTTAGACCAAATACCAGTATCTAAATAATCAGCGGATTTTTTGCCACGCAACAAATTCATCGGCACCATAGAAAACTGGCTGTGCGCCCCACCCTGCAAAAACAAAACTTTGTAATGGCGAGGAATATTCATTAACTCACGCAAATCGGCCTCAGCTTCTGCGGCGATGCTCATAAACTCTTTGCCGCGATGGCTCATTTCCATCACCGACATGCCTGAGCCATGCCAATCCATCATTTCATCTCTGGCTTGGGCAAGCACTTCTTTGGGCAGTACGGCTGGCCCCGCTGAAAAATTAAAAATTTGCGTCATGAATCGCTTTCGAATTTCCTTGATGCTCATTAAGCATTGATTATGCTTGCGCTTCTTCCTCGTCGTCAGACTCCACTACTTTTTCTAAGCCTGATAGTTTTTCACCATCGCCTAGATTAATCAGTGTAACGCCTTGTGTAGCACGACCTAGCTCACGAATCTCTTTAACACGGGTACGAATAAGCACGCCGCCTGTGGTGATAAGCATAATTTCGTCTTCATCATTGACCAAGCGCGCTGCCACCACCATGCCGTTACGTTCGCTAATCGCAATCGCTTTCACACCTTGTGTGCCACGGCCTGAGTGACGGAAGTCCGCCAAGACGGTACGTTTGCCGAAGCCATTTTCTGTAGCGACTAAGACTGTTTGTTGATCATTTTCAGCCACTAATAAAGACAAGACTTGCTGATCTTTAGTAATTTTCATGCCGCGTACGCCGCGAGTATTACGGCCCATGGCACGCACATCTTCTTCATCGAACCAAACCGCTTTACCGCCGTTTGAAACCAAGACGATATCTTGTGTGCCATTAGTGACTTCAGCGCCAATCAAGTAATCGCCGTCATCAAGGTTAATGGCGATAATTCCTGATTTACGTGGATTTGAGAACTCAACCAAAGCTGTTTTCTTAACCGTACCCATAGCAGTTGCCATAAATACAAAGTGATTTTCATCGAACTCTTTGACTGGCAAGATGGCGTTGATCTTTTCGCCTTCGCTCAATGGGAATAAGTTAACAATAGGCTTACCACGGCTTGTTCTGCTGCCTTGTGGCACTTCATAAACTTTGAGCCAATACACTTGACCAAGGCTAGAGAAGCATAAGATGTAATCATGCGTATTTGCCACGAACATCTTATCAATAAAGTCATCTTCTTTAGTAGCAGCCGCTTGTTTGCCACGACCACCGCGGCGTTGTGAACGATACTCTTCAAGCGGTTGAGATTTAATATAGCCAGTGTGAGATAAAGTCACCACCACGTCTTGTGGGGTAATTAAATCTTCAAGTGATAAATCTTGGGCATTGTGTACGATTTCACTACGACGCTTATCGCCAAATTGCTGGCGAATGGCAGCAAGTTCTTCCACGATCATTTGGGTAACACGGCTTGGTGTTGCCAAGATATTGAGCAAATCGGTGATCACGTCCATCACTTCTTTGTACTCATTAACAATCTTGTCTTGCTCAAGACCAGTCAAGCGTTGCAAGCGCATTTGTAGAATTTCTTGCGCTTGTACGTCAGATAGTTTGTAGCCGTTAGGCGACAGACCAAAGTCAACAGACAAGCCATCTGGGCGCGAAGCTTCCATAGAAGCGCGCTTTAGCATTTCTTCAACTACGGGCGACTTCCAAGCTTTTGCCATCAAATCTTTTTTGGCTTCTGGCGGCGTTGGTGCGGCTTTGATGATGGTAATCATCTCGTCCACATTGGCTAATGCCACTGCCAAACCTTCTAACACGTGACCACGTTCACGTGCTTTACGCAGTTCAAATACGGTACGACGGTTAATCACTTCACGACGATGACGCAAGAACGCTTCAAGCATTTGCTTGAGGTTAAGCAAGCGTGGCTGACCATCGAGCAAGGCCACCATATTCATACCAAAGGTGTCTTGTAGTTGTGTTTGCTTGTAAAGGTTGTTTAAGATGACTTCTGGTACTTCGCCGCGCTTGAGCTCAATCACCACGCGCATACCAGATTTGTCAGACTCATCGCGCAAGTCTGAAATACCTTCAATTTTTTTCTCGTTAACTAACTCAGCAATTTTCTCAACAAAGGTCTTCTTGTTCACTTGGTATGGAAGTTCATCCACAATCAAAGCTTGACGACCACCACGTTCTAAATCTTCAACGTGAGTACGGCCGCGCATTACCACACGACCACGACCTGTACGGTAGCCTTCTTTAACGCCTATAGTGCCGTAGATAATGCCCGCCGTTGGAAAGTCTGGCGCTGGAATAATCTCAATCAAATCATCGATGGTTAATTCAGGCTCTTTTAATAAAGCCAAACAGCCATCAATCACTTCGTTGATATTGTGTGGTGGAATATTAGTCGCCATGCCCACCGCAATCCCTGAGCTACCGTTAATCAGCAGATTAGGAATACGTGCTGGCATAATCAATGGCTCATGCTCTGAACCATCGTAGTTAGGGCCGAAATCAACTGTTTCTTTATCTAAGTCGGCTAAAAGTTCATGTGCAATACGTGCCATACGAATTTCGGTATAACGCATCGCAGCCGCATTATCACCATCGACAGAGCCGAAGTTACCTTGACCATCAACCAACATATAGCGCAGTGAGAAATCTTGCGCCATACGAACAATGGTGTCATAAACCGCAGTATCACCGTGTGGGTGATATTTACCGATGACATCGCCGACAATACGGGCAGATTTTTTATATGGACGATTCCAGTCATTGCTAAGCTCATGCATCGCATAAAGCACACGTCTATGTACTGGCTTCAAACCGTCTCGAACATCAGGCAGTGCACGTCCAACAATAACGCTCATCGCGTAATCGAGATAGGAACGACGCATCTCATCTTCAAGGCTAATCGGAAGGGTTTCTTTTGCGAATTGATCCATAGGTGTTGTGGTCTAAAAGAGGTCGATTAAAAGCCCTGATTTTAACATGATTAATGTATTTAAATCATGTTAATAGACACGCCAGCCAAGCACCTTAAAAAACAAGCTGTTAAAAGCAGAAACTATCAGGCCAGCAAGTATTTGCCAGCGAAGCAAGTAGCAACCGTTAAATCGGCACTGGTGCCAGGATTAATCCCTCTTTGCTTGAGCGAGGCATCCCAAGCGAGTAAATCGGCGAGGCATAATTTAGGGTTATCTAGCGCCAAAAGTTTAGCTAAATGGTGTTTGGCTTCTTGCTGAACCTCTAATGCTGTGGGTTCGCCATACTTGCGCACAATATGACTATCTAAAAACTTTGCAACAAAACTTAAATAAACTGCCGTCACTGCCCAAGATGGTCGCTCCCATTTGGCAAGACCATCGCTCAACACTTTAAGCCCTAAATCAAAAACATCATCAAACTGATTGGCGTATTGCCTGGCAACTAAATCTCTGTCTGCCGCGATTTGCATAGCCACCAGCAAAGTAATTTCTGCATCGGCACTTACATCATGCGCATCTAACTCACCAAGTCCTGCTGGAGAAGCTAATTTAATCGCTCGATAAGCATATTTTGCATCGTCTATAGTTAATTCATTTAATACGTTGCCAACGCTTTGTTTAGATAAACTGCCCTCATTGAGAATGGCTTGAATCAAAGGCGAGATAAGCAACACAATACCCAGATTAGTATTGCAAGAAACTGCCTGCCAAGTGGCTTCAATAGCGTAAAAAATACGCTCACCTACATTACAGCCCTGTTTTGCAATGGCGTGCATGGAGGCATCGGCACTTTGAATAAAATCTTGCACCACCATGCCATGCCCATCGGCAAAAATATGCACATTACCTGGCTTAATGGCGCTTAACTCATCCATGCAGGCATCGCGGTAGCGTTGCGCGATCTGGTTCATACCAGCCCCAAACAATCATCCACCAAGGCTTGCGCGATATCTAAATCCACAACGCCCTGTAGCCCCTTCCATGCGGGAATGCTATTGACTTCTAACACGTACAATTTACCGTGACGGTCACGAATAATATCCACGCCACAGTAATCAATATCCACTGCCTTGGCGGCGGCTTCAGCCAATGTGCCAAGCTCGCCATGATGGGCAACCGCTTCACAGCGCCCACCCAGCGCAACGTTATTCACCCAGCTTGCACCGTGCCGCACCATGGCGGCAATCGCCTGACCTCGAATCACAAACACGCGATAGTCATGCCATGCGCCCTCGCCGCTATCCACATAGCGTTGAAGGTAATACAAGCCATCCACATGCGCTTCCATAGGGACTGGCAAACGTTCGCCTTGCTTAATCAAGCGAACGCCATTGCCCTGAGAGCCAAACAAGGGCTTAATCACCAAAGGGCCGTTAATCAGCTCAGCACGCAAAATAGCCTCTGCTTCATGACGCGATTCGCATACCCAAGTGTCTGGGCTGGGCACATGATGATGATGTAAAAGAAAGCTGGTCATCGCTTTATCCACAGTGCGTTCTACTGCACGCCCTGTGTTGTAAACCTTAACCCCCAATATTTCCAAGGCGTGCAAAACATCCAAACGGGTAATCACTTGTTGCAAAGTGCCACCTGGCACACCGCGCACAAAGACCAATGATGGCAAGGTTGCAAAGCCCGCAATCACCACACCGCCAGAACTAGCGCTAAGATTGAATAAACAATCTTTAAGTGAGACAAATACAGCTTGATAGCCGCGCACCGCAAACGCTTGTTCTAAGCGCTTGCCATGCCAGCCTGGGTCATCAGTAAAAACAGCGACTTTATTCATGCGTATGCTGTTTAAGGCCGCTTATGCTGAATATCCGAAAGATTGGTCAATCAAGGCCGCATCTAACTTGCCGCCTGTGAAGGTATTGCCAGACTCTAGCGCTGTCACCGTCACTGCCGCAGGGCTAAACAACATCGGATCTATTTTGTAGAAATCCATATTGACCGCTTTAAATACTTCGGCAAAAGGACGTCCGTAATCGCGTGATGAGCTACTTGGCAATTCTTTGGCTAACTTAGCCGCTGCCTCATCTGAACCCTTCACAAACAAATGGGCATGACCGCCAAACAAAATCGCATCATTTGTGCGCCCCATGCCAATCAAGAAATCAGGCGCTGGTGGCGGCACTGGCGCACTCGCCATGCCATCTACCACATGGTCTAAAGGGAAATGTAAGGTATGGATTTTATGCATGGCGACTTCCAGCACGCGCGCAACGATTTGCACTGTGCCCGCCAAGCTGCGTGTTGGCGTTAAGATAAAGGTTAAACGTTCAACTGCTACGCCTGTATCCCTAGAAACTTTCTCAATCACTTCAACTGGCGGCGCTTTATCGCTTTCTAACACCAAGCAAGCTGCATCAGCCTGATCTTGATAAGCCAGCTCTTTAAATAAATCTTCACGACCTGCAATAGCGCGTGCAGGGCCAGAACCTAATGAGAAGAACTTTTCGTGTGACAAGCTCCAACCCGCATATTGGCTACCCAAGCATGACAAAATTGGATTATTTGAATGTACAGCCAGCATCCAAGGCCAATGTGGGAATGTGCTAGCAGTCTGCAAACTGACATGCCCCAAGCCGCCCATGCAAATCTCCGCAATCAAGCGCCCTGCTTCCAGCCCGCCTGCATGCTTGATGCCGGCATCAATAATAGTTGCGCCATTAGCAGACTTTTCTAGCCCAATGCGCAAAGCGCGGGCATTGGCGATTAATTGCGCTACCAATGGATTGCTTAATTGATTAACACTCGGCCAATTTGACGTGTCGAGTTGATTGACTTCAGACATAAAAACTCCCAGTAAAAACTAATTGAATAATAATTTGGATAATTGTTGCACACGCGCCAACACTAAATCACGCGCTTCATGCGCTGTATCAGCTTCAGCCAATACCGTACAAATTGGTTGCTCATGTGGAATACAACTAAGTGGCATAGGAATATCAGCCGTCCATTCCGGCCAGACCAAGTCTGCTGGCACGGTAAGATCTTGTTGCGCATAAAACACATTACGCGCTCTGGCACGGCTTGGAATGCTAGGAAATTGGCTTAAGTCGCCAGCAACCGCTTGTACATGCAAGGCGAACAAATTTGATGACGCCGATTGATATAAATCCAAGGTAGAGCTCAGCCTTGGATTGATTTCCAGCACCCAAAACTGATCCTGATCCCAAACAATATCTAAGCTGTTCATGCCGCGCAAACCCACCGCTTGGGTGATTTTTTCTGCCGCGGCTTGCATGCCTTGTTTAATCTGCAAAGGCAATTCAGCATGCCCGACAATACCGCCATAACGGTATGGCCTGTGTGCGACTGGTGCAATCCACTGCTGGTTAAAACCAACAACTTTGACTTCAGCGCCATTAGCGGCAAACAACATGGAAATAGGCAAACCAGGTTTGATA
>JBMSSY010000043.1:0-9800 GCA_049424605.1 Candidatus Methylopumilus sp. | reverse complement strand
ATCAGACTTCCACATGCCGCTCAATGAGCTTGAAGACTCACTCGCATTGATGATGCAACACCACATAGTACCTATTGTGTTGTGGGACTCATCCGAATACAAAAACTTACCTGAGTTTGGCATCACCAGCGTGACCGACTGCGAAACTGGGGAAAAACGCACGCTATTTTTACGTAAAGAAATGCGCAATAACATTGTGGCAAGTTTTGAAGCAAGGCGTGCAGCGCTTCAAGCTTTATTGATGAAATTTGATATGCCGCCTTTTTTTGTAGAAGGCGATTTTGATGCCGATGCATTAACCGAATACTTTCACCAATTTGTGGCGGCCTAATAATGAAACACCTCATGAACACATTGATTAAACTAGTCAATCACAGCTTACTCAGCTTGGTTTTAATTGCCAGCACTAGTCTGACTGCATTTGCCAACGATGATCCTTCCCCTGAAATCCCAGCGGGCATTGTCAAGCTCAGCAAAGTCGATCCAAATCGCAATGTCGGCTTTTTAATGGGTGATATCCTTAACCGCACCATCACCTTGGAAGTGAAAAAGCCATACAAACTGGTTGAAACCAGCTTACCGATTGTGGGCTATGAACATCGCTATCAAGGCCAAGTATCTGGTATTGAGCTACGCAAAATCAGTCATAGCAAACAAGATCATCACGACAGCACGACTTATGTGATTGAACTCGCCTACCAAGTTTTTACCACGGCGCCTGTGGTCAAACCTGCATTGCTGCCTGCTGAAACCATTAAATTGCAAGGCCCTGCCACGGCAGAGGCTAAAGACGGCTTAGTGCAATATAAAATCCCACCCTTCTACTTTAGAATTTCTCCGATGGCGGTGTTTGGGGCAGTCAAAATTGAAGAGGACATGAGTCCGCTAAGAGCCCCTATTTTGTTGCAGGCTTATCCCGAAAAACAAAGGTTAGTCACCTGCTTAATCTTGCTAGGCTTTAGTCTGTTGGCCTTGCTTTATATTTTAGGTTCACGCGCTTGGTTGCCTTTGATGGGCAAGCCATTTGCACAAGCTTCTCGTCAATTACGTAAGCTCTCCGCGAAAAACCCTGATGACCTCAAAACCGCTTTAACATGCTTGCATAAAGCCATTAATCGCACCGCTCAATACAGCGTGTTTAGCGACAATGTTGCTGAATTTTTAGCACATGCTCCTAGCTTCAAGGCAATAGAAGCTGAATTTAATCAATTCTTTGAGCTATCTCACCGCGTGTTTTTCGATACACAAAATAGCAACCCAAATGATGCAAATGCCTTAGTTTGGGTAAAGAAATTCTGCATCCAATGTCGTACTTGCGAGCGTGGCCTTAAACCAGCTAGGCAAAAGAAAGTTTAGGGCATGAATATCCCTATTTTCTTCAACTCGCCTTGGGCTTTATGGCTGTTGCCATTAGCCGCTCTGCCTTTACTACTAGATCGCGCTTTTAGCCAACGCTATTCATGGGTCGCCATGCTACCCAGAGATAGATTATCTGACTTAATTGGCTTATTGCTTAAAGTGTTAGCGGTGTTGGCTTTGCTTTTTATCATTTTGGGATTGTCCAATCCGCATAGCCAGCAACAAAGCATAGAGCGTATTGGTGTAGGCGCACAAATCGCTTTGGTGTTAGACCGCAGCGCTAGTATGGATGACCCTTTTTCAGGGGGAGATGCCAACGGCAAGGTGGGTGAAACTAAGTCGGTTGCGGCTAGCCGCTTGATTACTCAGTTTGTAAAATCTCGTCAAAACGATATGTTCGGCATGATTACTTTTAGTAACTCAGCCATGTATGTTTTACCGCTGACCGAAAATCGTGAGGCCATTCTAGCCGCGGTACAAGCCACTGCTGGCAATGCTTTATTCCAAACCAACATTGGTAGCGGCATCACCAGCGGTGCAGGACTGTTCGACAAAGTGCCTGATTCTGGCTCACGCGCAATGATTTTGTTATCAGACGGCGGCGGACGTATTGATGCTGATACGCAACAAAAAATTCGTGATTGGCTAGACCGCTTACATATTGGTTTGTATTGGATTGTGTTGCGCCAACCGGGCGGGCTAAGTATTTTTGATGCTAACTATGTGCCGCCAGAAGACGCAGTATTGCCGCCACAAATTGAATTAAACGAATTCTTCAAAACATTGAATTCGCCTTTCCACGCTTATGAGGCAGACGATCCTAAATCTTTAGCTGCGGCGATTGCGGACATCAATCAAAAAGAAAAGAAACCAATTCGTTACCACGAGCAAATTCCTGGCTATGATTTTTCTCAAGCTTGTTTTTTAATCGCGGCGCTGATGATAGGTTTATTACTCGGCGTAAAGTATTTAGAAGTTAAGACATGGGATTAAGCAAATGACACTCAATATTTTTAAAATCCTAAATGCTAAAAAACTCACATGGCTGTTAAGCATTGTCGCTATTGCAAGTGCGGCTGGCGCTGGCTATGAGATTAACCGCATTATGCAAATTAAAGCCTTTAATGAGGCTATTTTAAATGCCAAATCGCCTAGAACCGACATGCAAAGCTTTGAGGCGAAATTTGCCACCGCTTACTGGCTGGCAAAAAATGAACGTTATAAAGAGTCCACCCTACTCTTTACCCATTTATTAGAGCACGCCAATCAGCAACAAAAAGAAGCCATACAGCACAATTTAGCGACTATCTTTTTCCGTCGTGGCTTAGCCATTAACGGCACCAATATGAAGGTCGGCAAAGAAACTGAGTATCTACTCAGACAATCCAAAAACCTATATCAACAAGCGGTTCGCCTTGATAATAGCCATTGGGATACACGCCACAATTTAGACCGATTGATTTTGTTATTGCCGGGCACACCAACCCCAGGCGTGGGCGAGTCTGACTCACCTGGTCTGATCATGGGCAATATTCCAGTAGGCCTGCCATAACATGAATAAAGTACTCAGTTACTTGCGCAATCGTCGCGATGCAAGCTTGCTGGCAAGCGCTTTTATATTGCTGATTGCGGCGGCTTTCAAACCGACATTGCCTATGCCGCGCAATATCTACAGCTATTTACTGGTGGCAGATATCTCGCAAAGTATGAATGTGGTTGATGCCAGTTTAAACGGCAAACTCACCAGCCGCATGGCTTATACCCAATATATGCTGCATCATATTGTTGCCAATATGCCTTGTGGCACTCGGGTCAGTATAGGTTTGTTTGCGGGGGTCAGCGTTGCGGCGCTATATACGCCCATTGAAGTATGTAGCAATTATGCGGCGATTCAGGACACTATCGATCATTTAGATTGGCGTACTGCATGGTCGGGCAATAGTCGTTTGCGTGACAGCATGTTTACCCTAGCTAGAGTGCTTCGCGCATTCCCAGAGCCCGCACAAGTGGTTTATTTTACCGATGGTGAAGAAGCCCCAAAATTACACGCTTTTAACACCAAAGATCTGACCAATTTCCAAGGTGGCAATGGCTGGTTGTTTGTTGGTGTGGGTAGCGAAAAAGGCACAGCCATCCCTAAATTGGATGATAAAAACCAACTAATCGGCTACTGGTCTGCTGATAGCTTTGCCATGCAACCGGGGATTGCGCAGATTTCAGAAGCGAATATTGGGGTGCGTGACAACAACGTGGCTGGCGCAACGGGTGACCGTTATATTTCTAAGCTGCAAGAAGAGTATCTCAAAGACTTATCTAAACAAGTCAGTGGCGATTATGTCCGTGGCGAAAGCTTACAAAGCATTCTATCTGCCATGAAGAAACAAAAACCTGCACGCCGAGATATTGCGCCTTACGATATTCAATGGATATTGGCATCGCTGGCTGGCTTATTGTTGTTGATGGCCTATCTACCTAAGCATCCTATCAGCACTTTTGCAAAATGGTTGCAACGTCGACGTCAGGCTTAAGGCTTTAAGCCCCATTTAAGCCATACCCGCCACAAACGCGCTTGGCGACAATCTGCGCTATCAGCCAATATCACCACACTACGCGGTAAGTATTGGCCTTTAAAGCGCAAGTTCAACACCGTTAATTGCGGCATCACAAGGCTAGTTGGCAAGATTGTCACGACAAAACTTTTGCCATTTTTTTGCGTCAGCACAATATCATTTTCTTTATCCAGCGTTAACAGCATGGCTGAGAGAGGCAAAGCCAATAAAGCATCTGCGGCAATTGAATACGCCGTCCCAAGCGTGATTAGCAATAGCAAAGCCAGCTTAAATAAGTAACTGATGGGTATCCATAACAGCACGACACCTGCGGCAACACTCACCAATAGCAATAAGTAAGCAAGTCGACGTGATGGCTTTAGTACTAATTGGCTGGGCTTCATTTATAATAGCCTCAACGTTTGAACTGCATAAAGTGACAATATGACTCCATGGCATGATTTTTTAAGCACACAAGGCGCTATCTTTAAAGATGGTGCGTTGCAATCTTTTGGCGATGTAAAAACCGAGCTTGCGGCTAGCCATGGCGACATCCTAACGAGTTTATCGCACTTAGGTTTGTTGGAAGTCAGCGGAGAGGATGCGGTCACTTTTTTGCAAGGACAAGTGACCAATGATGTCAAAAAGCTCACCGGCAACAACAGCCAATACGCAGGCTATTGCAATCCCAAAGGTCGATTATTAGCGCTTTTTCTGGCCTTTGCTCATGCCGATCACTTACACCTACAAATGCCGCTAAGCCTGTTAGAGCCCATCATGAAGCGCTTAAAAATGTATGTGATGCGTTCTAAGGTGGTGATTAGCGATAAGTCTGCGGATATTGTGTGCTTTGGCATTGCAGGGCCGCATGCTGAACAGCTGTTAACTAGCTTATTTAATCAAGTGCCTACAGCGCCAGAACAACTCATTACCTTGGCAGATGCCACCTTATTAAAACTAAGGGGAGAGATACCGCGTTACCAAGTATTCACCCATACGGAAAACGCTGAGCGCATCTGGCAAGCGCTTGCAAATGGCTGCACAAAAGTCGGCAAATCGGTTTGGGATTATTTAGAAATCCAAGCAGGTATTCCAGAAATCGTACCCGCCACACAAGAAGCGTTTGTACCTCAAATGATTAACTTGGATGCGCTAGACGGCATTAACTTTAAAAAAGGTTGTTACACGGGGCAGGAAATCGTTGCCCGCACACATTACCTTGGCAAGGTAAAACGCCGCACGCAACTTGCGCATATCAATAGCGATAACATGCCACAAGCAGGTGATGTAATTCAACTACAGGGCCATGAAGAAGCCATAGGGCAAGTTGTTCGTGCCGCAGCTACACCTGAGGGCGGAGTGGATATGCTGGTTGAAATACGCTTAGAAAATTTAGAACCTCATGCAGGACTACCCGTCTGGCAAGACCAAGTGCTTACGTTTAAAAAGCTGCCCTACACGCTGGATTAATTAGTGTTTGGCTGACGCTTTTGTGTCAGGGCTGGCGGCTGAGCTGGTAGGCTTAACTGAGGTACTGGGCTTAGCTGAATTAGCAGGTTTATTAGGCGCAAAGCTGTTGTTATCTAGCACTTGGATAAAGACTTCATCTTGTTTCACCATGCCCAGCTCACTTCTGGCGCGCTCCTCAATCGCAGCATAACCATGTTTGAGATCTCTCACCTCTTCATCCAAACTCGCGTTGCGCGCTTTTAGCTGATCATTTTTATCTTTTTGTTGGGAGATTTGCTGATTAAGATTCCAAACCGTCAACCAACTGCCTTTTTTGCTGAGCCACAGTGGGTACTGTAGCGCAGCAATCAAAACCACAAAAATAAGGGTGAGTGATTTCAAGTCAGACTAGCGTTTAAGGTTGTAAAACGCACCCATACCAGCATAGCTAGTTGCATCACCAAGCTCTTCTTCAATACGCAATAATTGATTGTATTTTGCAATACGCTCTGAGCGTGAAAGAGAGCCTGTCTTGATTTGCAAGGCATTGGTTGCCACTGAAATATCGGCAATGGTGGTATCTTCTGTTTCACCAGAACGATGTGAAATCACCGATGTGTAGCCAGCACGTTTAGCTGTTTCTATGGTTTGGAATGTCTCAGTTAAGGTGCCAATTTGGTTAACTTTAATTAACACGGAGTTAGCCACGCCTTTGGCGATGCCTTCGCGCAAGATTTTCGCGTTGGTCACAAACAAATCATCACCCACCAATTGGATGTTTTTGCCCATGCGGTCAGTCAATAGTTTCCAGCCATCCCAGTCATGCTCGCTCATGCCATCTTCAATGCTGATAATAGGATATTTATCCACCCAAGCACTTAAGTAATCAGCAAACTGGCCTGAAGACAATTGCAAGCCTTCTGATTCTAAATTGTATCTACCATCTTTGTAGAACTCAGAACTGGCGCAATCCAAGCCTAGGAGCACATCACGGCCCGGCTCATAGCCTGCTGCTGAAATCGCTTCTAAAATATATTGAATGGCTGATTCATTAGAAGGCAAATCAGGAGCAAAGCCACCCTCATCACCTACTGTTGTTGCCAATCCTTGTTTATGAAGAATCTTATTCAAAGCGTGGAACACTTCAGCACCACAACGCAAAGCTTCACGGAAGCTAGGCAAGCCTGCTGGAATAATCATAAATTCTTGAATATCAACACTGTTAGCAGCATGTGCACCACCATTGATAATGTTCATCATAGGCGTTGGCAATTGCATCATGCCAGAACCGCCTAAATAACGATAAAGTGGCAAGCCAGACTCTTCAGCCGCAGCGCGTGCACAAGCCATAGAAACCGCCAAAATAGCATTGGCGCCAAGGCGTGCTTTGTTTTCTGTGCCATCTATTTCAATCAAGGTTGCATCGATAAAGCTTTGATCTTCGGCATCTAAACCAATAATCGCTTCACAGATTTCGGTATTCACATTTTCAACCGCTTGCAAAACACCTTTGCCCAAGTAACGCGCTTTGTCACCATCTCGCAGCTCAACCGCTTCTTTAGTGCCCGTTGAAGCGCCAGACGGCACTGCTGCACGTCCAATAATGCCAGATTCCAGCAAAACGTCAGCTTCGACAGTTGGGTTACCGCGTGAATCCATAATTTCGCGGGCGATGATATCTACAATTGCGCTCATGGTTTTTTCCTCAATATAAATCTAATTATTAATTAAAGCGTTTGCTCAATAAAGCCAGCTTTTTTAACTACTTTATCTAAATCAACCAAAACTTCTAAGAGTTCTTTCATTCTTGCTAATGGCCATGCATTAGGGCCATCAGACAATGCTTTGGCAGGGTCTGGGTGCGTTTCCATAAACAAACCTGCAATGCCGCTGGCAACCGCCGCACGCGCTAACACAGGCACATGCTCACGCTGACCGCCGCTCTTATCACCTTGTCCACCTGGTTGTTGTACCGAGTGCGTGGCATCAAACACTACTGGACAATTGGTTTCGCGCATAATGGCTAAACCACGCATATCAGATACCAAGGTGTTGTAACCAAAAGAAACGCCGCGTTCACAGACCATAATCGTATCTGCGCCACCATTGGCTTCTCTAGCTTTTTGTACCACTTGTTTCATATCGCCGGGTGCGAGAAATTGGCCTTTTTTGATGTTCACAGGCTTGCCACAAGTGGCGACCGCAGTAATAAAATCGGTTTGACGACATAAAAATGCGGGGGTTTGTAGCACATCAACAACAGAGGCGACTTCAGCAACCTGCTCTTCGGTATGCACGTCAGTCAAAATTGGCACGCCGATTTGACGACGTACTTCATCTAAAATACGCAAACCTTCTGTGATACCAAAGCCGCGAAATGTTTTATTCGAGCTACGATTGGCTTTGTCGTATGAAGATTTGTAAATAAATGGAATGCCAACACTGGCGCAGATTTCTTTAAGCTGTCCAGCCGTATCAATCGCCATTTGCTCAGACTCAATGACACAAGGGCCAGCAATCAAAAAAATAGGATGCTCAATACCAACATCAAATCCACATAATTTCATTATTTAGATCCTTTATATTGCAACGCAGCCTTAATATAAGACGTAAACAAAGGATGTCCTGTACGTGGATTAGAAGTAAATTCTGGGTGGAACTGGCACGCTACAAACCAAGGATGTACCTCTTGTGGCAACTCAACCATTTCACACAACTGCTCTGTTGGCGTGCGTGCTGAAATCACCAATCCAGCCGCTTTTAATTGATCAACGTAATGATTATTCACTTCATAGCGATGACGATGACGCTCATTGACTTCTTTGCCGTAAATTTGAGCCGCGAGTGTGCCCGCCTCTATGGGGCAGCGCTGCGCACCAAGACGCATGGTGCCACCCAAATCAGAATCTTCTGAGCGCGTTTCAATTTTACCGTCAGCATCTTGCCATTCGGTAATCAAGCCAACTAATGGGTGTGGGCTATCTGGATTGAACTCGGTACTGTTCGCATCCTTGAGCTTAGCCATATTGCGTGCAAATTCAATCACCGCTAATTGCATGCCTAAACAGATGCCTAAATATGGTTTTTTGTTTTCACGCGCAAACTGAATCGCTTTAATTTTACCCTCAGTGCCGCGCTTACCAAAGCCACCTGGCACCAGAATCGCATCCATAGGCGCAAGCACAGCGGTACCATCACGCTCGATATCTTCTGAATCCATGTAATGAATGCGCACTTTTGACTGGGTATGAATCCCCGCATGAATCAAGGCTTCTGTCAGTGACTTGTAAGACTCGGTCAAATCAACGTATTTACCAACAAAGGCAATATCCACCTCTTGTTTAGGATGCGCTAAAGCATCAACTATCTTGTCCCAACTTGAAAGGTCAGCAGGTTTAGCAGTGATATTTAGCTTACGGCACACAATCTCATCCATCTTTTGCGCATGCAACAAGCCTGGAATTTGATAAATTGAGCTGGCATCTACCGCTGAAATCACGGCTTCTGAAGGTACGTTGGTGAACAGGGCAATCTTATGACGCTCATCTTCAGGCAAGCTTCTGTCTGAACGGCATAGCAATAAATCTGGCTGAATACCAATCTCGCGCAACTCTTTGACAGAGTGTTGTGTTGGTTTAGTTTTAAGCTCGCCCGCCGTTGGTATCCATGGCAGCAAGGTTAAATGAATATAACAGGTATTTTCACGACCTTCTTCAAAGCCCATTTGGCGAATCGCCTCTAAGAACGGCAGGGATTCAATATCCCCTACTGTGCCGCCCACTTCAACTATCGCTACTTCAGCGCCTTCAGCGCCGCGTTTAATATGCGTTTTAATTTCATCGGTAATGTGTGGAATGACTTGTACTGTTTTGCCAAGATACTCACCACGACGCTCTTTTTTAATCACTGTTTCGTAAATTTGGCCAGTGGTAAAATTGTTACGCTTGCCCATACGTGAGCTGATAAAGCGCTCGTAATGGCCTAAGTCTAGATCTGTTTCAGCACCATCATCGGTCACAAACACTTCGCCATGTTGGAATGGGCTCATAGTGCCTGGGTCAACATTGATATAAGGGTCAAGTTTTAGCATGGTGATTTTGATACCACGCGACTCAAGAATAGCACCGAGCGATGCAGCTGCAATGCCCTTGCCTAATGAAGAAACAACACCACCTGTAACAAACACATATTTGGTCATGAAAATACTTTTCTAGATATTACGGACAAGAGCTTTATAAAGGAGCATTTTACTGGAAAGCGATGCTCGCCACAAACCATGTTTTCTCATTTTCGGCGAGATTCGGCCTAGTAAAGATTTTGCGCATCTATTACGGTAAAAATAGAGTGCGCCATAAAAACGGCAAAAAAAATGACGAGATAAAAATCTCGTCATTGAAGATGGTACGTTTAAATACCATTGGAGGGTAATACAAGGAGATAACT
>JBMSSY010000042.1:0-9894 GCA_049424605.1 Candidatus Methylopumilus sp. | reverse complement strand
TGTTATTCAATCTTATGCCGAGAAAAACGGCTTTAGCGTTGTGCAAGAGTTTTGTGGTCATGGCATCGGTAAAAAATTCCACGAAGACCCACAAGTGCTGCATTACGGCAAAGCTGGCACTGGGCTTAAATTACAAGCTGGCATGATTTTCACCATTGAACCAATGATTAATGCAGGCAAGCGCTTTATTAAGCAGCTAGGTGATGGCTGGACGGTTGTGACCAAAGACCATAGCCTTTCAGCGCAATTTGAACACACGGTGTTAGTCACGCCAACTGGCTATGAAGTGCTTACCGTTTCAGAAGGTGCGCCAGCAGCCCCCAGCTTTATCACTGTCTAATGAGCCAGACCTCACAGCCTCATTCCAAAATAGAAGTTGATCATCATGCCAAAATTTGGCGTGATGACTTAAAGCTATCTCAAGCAAAGCTACGCGAAGAATTTTTTGCGCATAAAAACACACGAAAACTGCTCAAGCAACAATCCAAGTTAGTAGACCGTGTGTTGCAACAAATCTGGCAGCAATTCGATTTAAGCCTCACCGTCAGCCTTGTTGCGGTGGGCGGCTATGGTCGCGGAGAGCTATTCCCTTACTCTGATGTAGATTTGCTGTTGTTATTGCCCAATCAGCCTGATAACGCAATTAATGAACGTATAGAGCAAGTGATTGGTTTGTTTTGGGATATTGGCTTAGCGGTTGGACATAGCGTTAGAACGCTAGACGAGTGCATAGTCGAAGCCCAAAAAGATGTCACCGTGCAAACTAATCTGCTGGAATCACGCCTGATTATTGGCAATCCATCATTGTTTGCGAGCTTTGAGGCTCAGATGTTGGCTGCTATGGATGTGGGCGCATTTTTTAAAGCAAAATATCAAGAGCAAGAGCAACGCTATGCGCGTTTTGATGACACCGCATACAACCTAGAGCCCAATATCAAAGAAAGTCCTGGCGGTTTGCGTGATCTGCAAATTGTTTTATGGATTCTGCGCAGCCTTAAGCTAGGCGGCGATTGGAAGGCTTTGGTAAAGCGAGGCTTAATCAGCCAATCTGAACTGCGTCAAATTTGTAAACATGAGCAGCACCTGCAAATGCTGCGTATTCGTCTGCATTACATGGCTAAGCGCAGAGAAGATAGGTTGATTTTTGATTTACAAAATGAACTAGCCCAAGACTTGGGCTTGACCAATAACAAAGACCACCGCGCCAGCGAACAGTTAATGCTTGGCTACTATAAAAGCGCAAAAGCGGTTGGTTTATTTAATGAAATATTACTCAAGCTACTCAAAGAGTTGGCATTGCCAGAAGCGGTTGAAATCAAGCCAATTAACGCACGCTTTGAGGCTTATAACGGCTTGCTCAGCGCTAAGTCTAACACGCTACTACAACGCAATCCATCATGTATTTTTGAGATTTTTTTATTGCTACAGCAACACCCAGAGCTGTTAGGCATTAGTGCTAATTTGCTGCGCACCTTGCAGCGAGTCAAAAAGCTGGTTAACCGCGATTTTAGGCAAGACCCAAAAAACAAAGCCTTATTTATTGAGATACTCAAACAACCTAGCGGTGTCAGCCAAGCGCTAAACCGCATGAATCGTTACGAGATACTTGGCAGCTACATCCCCGCTTTTGGTCGTGTGGTAGGCCAAATGCAACATGATTTATTTCATGTTTACACCGTGGATGAACATATATTGCACGTGCTTAGCAATTTAGAGCGGTTTTCAATCCAAACTTACAGCCATGAGTTTCCTTTGTGTAGCAAGCTGTTTGCAAGTTTTGATTCAGCTTATTTATTGTATTTAGGTGCCCTATTTCACGACATTGCCAAAGGCCGAGGTGGTGACCATTCACAACTTGGCATGTCAGATGCAAAGCGCTTTTGCTCACAGCATGGACTGTCTAAGCAAGACGGGCAATTAGTGGCTTGGTTGGTTGGTTCGCATCTGAGCATGTCCAGCACTGCACAAAAATCCGACTTGTCCGATCCGCAAGTGATCGAAGCCTTTTCATCGCAGATGAAAGATGAGCGCCATCTCACCGCCTTATATCTGCTTACCGTGGCCGATATTCGTGGCACTAGCCCAAAAGTTTGGAACGCTTGGAAAGCCAAGCTGCTAGAAACCTTATTTTTAACATCGCAACGCTTATTAACTGGTGATGCAGTAGCGGTCGCCGATGAAATCATGGCGCGCAAAGCAGAAGCGCAAGCAACACTAAGGCATTACAGTATTTTGGAGCGCTTTTATCAGCCGCTATGGGATAGCCTCGGCGAGCAGTACTTTCTCAGGCATACCAGCCAAGAGATTGCTTGGCATAGCAGGTTGTTATTGGCCCACGTCAATACCCAAACGCCTATTGTCAGAGCCAGACTAAGCCCTGCGGGTGATGGTATTCAAGTGATGATTTATACGGCAGATCGTGATGACTTGTTTTCGACTATCTGTAGCTTTTTTGAGCGCATAGGCTATACGATTTTGGAAGCCAAAATTCACACCTCCAAAAATGCTTATGCTTTAGATACTTTTTTAGTTTTAGATCATAGTGATAAGTCTGTTAGCTATCGTGATTTATTAAATTATATTGAGTATGAATTAAGCGATAGTCTGCGCAAAAAATCACCACCGCCAGCGCCAGTAAAAGGCAGATTAAGCCGGCAAGTAAAACATATGCCGATTAAATCCAAAGTGTTGATTGATAGCGTGCCTGCAAGCCATCAGCATAAATTAGAGATTGTGGCTGGAGACCGTCCAGGTTTGCTTTCCAATATTGCTTATGCATTAATGACGCACGATGTGCAAATTCAAATGGCAAAAATTAACACGCTAGGAAAGCGTGCTGAAGATGTGTTTTTAATCGCGGGGAAAAATGGCATCAAGCTGACAGAAGCCGAAATTAAAGCCTTAGAAGCCTCACTGATTCAAAGCGTTAATTAAACGCGCGCTGAAATTAAATCTATTAATTCCAGTGGATGCTGAATGCTGAAATCAGCCCCCCATGTCTGTGGCGCATCGGACTGATCAATATAGCCCCACAAAGCAACTACCGTCTGCATCCCCGCTAAATTGCCTGCTTCAATATCACGCAAGGCATCGCCAACGTATAGGCAGTTTTGAGGCGCAATATCTGATTGCGCACAAGCTAATAGCAAAGTATCAGGCGCAGGCTTAGGCAAAGCAGCATCATCCCCACAAACCAAGCAAGCCATAGGCTGTGTTAATTGCATAGAAGCCAGCAAAGGTTGGGCAAAGCGTCTAGGCTTATTGGTCACCACCCCCCATGCAATATGACGCTGATGCAAAGCTGAAAGTAGCTCATCCATGCCATCAAATAACACTGGTGAGCGGGCAAACACCTGATCATAAAGGTCTAAATACTCAGTCCGCATCGCTTCAAAGTTTGCATCTTCAGGCTTTAAGCCAAAGCCTATATTTAACAAGCCTTTTGAGCCGTGTGAAGCAAAAGGACGGATGGCAGACATTGCCAAAGCGGGCAAGCCATGACGCTCACGCTGTAGATTAAGGGCATAAGCCAAGTCTGGCGCGGTATCAACCAGAGTGCCGTCAAGATCAAATAGAATCATATCAAGGCTTAACCGTGTGCATCAGGTAATTGACCGTGACGTCATTGTTCAGTGAGTAATGTTGAGTCAGTGGGTTGTATCCCATGCCTTTGAGTTGGCTGACATTCAAGCCTGCATGACGCGCCCAAGATGAAAGCTCGGATGGCTTGATGAATTTTTCATACTCATGCGTGCCTTTGGGTAACATTTTCAGCAGATACTCAGCCCCTATCACCGCAAACAGATAAGCCTTGGGGTTGCGGTTAATGGTTGAGAAAAACACCGAGCCACCTGGTTTGACTAATTGCGCACAAGCACGAACAACCGCCTCGGGATCAGGCACATGCTCTAGCATTTCCATACAAGTCACCACATCAAAGCTGGCTGGCTGTTGCTTAGCCAAATCCTCAACTGAAATTAAACGGTAATCCACTTGAGTGCCCGATTCCAATTGGTGTAATTGAGCAACTTTCAGCGCCTTTTCACCTAAATCTATACCTGTAATCTCGGCACCTTTTTCCGCCATAGATTCGGAAAGAATGCCACCCCCGCACCCCACATCCAATACGCGCTTGCCTTGCAGGCCAACGATGCCATCAATAAAGTTTAGGCGTAAGGGATTAATTGCATGCAAAGGCTTAAATTCACTGTTTTTGTCCCACCAGCGATGGGCAAGGCTGGCAAATTTCTCAAGCTCAGCAGGGTCGACGTTTACGCTTTGTGTTGATTCAATTTCTATTGCCATAACAATGCAATTTCCTTAAGTTCACTAGGTTCAATATTGGCATATAGCCCAGCCTGTTGGCTTGAGCGCTCAAATCGCAAATCACCAGCCACCCAAACATGGCTGACATGCTCACGACCACAAGCGTATATCAAATGAGATAGAGGATCGAAGCACGGTAAAGTTTCAACATCAGCAATGCGTACTGCTGTTAAATCTGCAAGCTTACCTACTTCAATCGAGCCGATTTGATTTTCCAGCCCCAAGGCCCGCGCCCCGCTTATGGTAGCCATTTCCAGCGCTTGTGCCGCTGGAATGCTGGTTGCATCTTCGTTGACTGCCTTAGCTAATAAAGCGCTCATGCGCATTTCAGCAAACATATCTTGTCTATTATTACTTGCTGCGCCATCACTGCCCAAACCAACGTTAACGCCAGCCTTGAGTAGCTTTGCGATGGGGGCAATTCCACTGCCTAATTTGGCATTTGAACTTGGACAATGTGCAATATGCGCACCATGAGCGAGCATTAAGTCTAAATCTTCATCATCCATTTGTACGCAGTGAGCAGCGGTTAGATTAGGGCCTAACAGACCTAAATTCGCCATTCTTTTGATCGGTCGCACGCCATATTTTTCAAGGCTTTGTGCAATCTCAGTCTTAGTTTCATGTAAATGCGTATGAATGCCCAGACCAAGTTGTTCAGCATAAGTGATGACTTTTTCAAAAGTAGCATCTTCAACCGTGTAAGGCGCATGCGGCGCCAAACTTGCCGTCAGCAATGGATTGCCTCGCCAAGTGTCGCGTATCAGCAAGCCCTTCTCGATGTAATCATCGGCATTGTTTGCATAATTAGAAGGAAACTCTAAAACCACCAAACCAAGTTGCGCGCGCAAACCTGCTTGTAATGCCGCTTCTGCCGTTGCTTGCGGATAGAAATACATATCGTTAAAACAAGTGACGCCACCAGCAAGCATTTCGGCACAGCCAAACAGCGCGCTATCGCGCACAAATCTTTCAGAGACTATCTGTTGTTCGGCGGGCCAAATAGAATGCTCTAGCCAAGGCATTAAGGCGATATCATCAGCCAAGCCGCGCATTAGCGTCATTCCCAAATGCGTATGCAGATTGATTAAGCCGGGAATTAGCACATGCTCATGCAATGCCACAGTTTTTGAGGCCTGATAACGTGCTCTGGCAACTTCAATAGCAGCCAGCTCAACAATACTGCCCTGATGAATCACGATGCTAGTATTTTCCAATACTTGATGACGAGGCAGCACTGGCACTAGCCATCTAGCCTCTATCATCAAATCTACATTTATTTTACGGAGCTCAGTCATATCTCTCACATTAGCAGTCGCCCTAGATGGGCGACTTGAATTAAAGCACATTAAGGCTTATTTACAAGCGTTTTCGCCTTGGTGAATCGTGGTCTTAATGCAACATATTTTTAATGGTCAGTATTTTAGCGGCATCCAAAGCTAAGGTTCTTTGCGATTGTTCGCACAAGGCACCGCGAAAACCCAAGTAAGACGGCTGAATCAAGCATAGTGCTTGGACATGCGCTGCTTGAAGCGAGCCAGCCAAGCCAACCTGCAAGCCCAATGCGCTTGCGTTATTCACAAACGCTGTCAGTTGCGCATGGTTCATATGATTTAATAAATGCTGACCATTTTTATGCGCGGTATCTAGCATTACCCCATAAAAGCCAGCCTGCGCGATTGCGGGCAATAATTCCAAATTTGGCTGTTGATCGGCAAACATCACTGCAATCAGCTTGTTATTTGCCGCTAATGGTTTTAAGGCGCTTAAACACTCAGTATGTTGGCCCTGAGCGAAAATTCCGATTTTGACAATATCAACTCCCGTGGCAAGCATGGCCTGAGTGGCCTCAACAATCAAATTGGCTTGCATGGGTAAATCGCCTATGGTTGCACTGACCACCCTACGACCATGGATGGCTGTCACTAGTTCTGTCACCAAGGCTTTGCTGAGCGCACCCAGTGCGCCTTCTGCTGGGTTTTTTAAGTCCAGCATATCAACTCCAGCATCCAAGGCTAATAATGCCTCATCAAGGCTGGTCACGCTGGCCAGCATCTTGATAGACGATGCTGATTTAAGCAAGATTATCCCCAGTGAGTTTGGCTTGATGATTGTCCACCGCTTCAACTAGCCAAGCCCAAGCTTCTAGCTCCTTATCCCCTGCGGTTTTTTCTATGGCGATACGTAGGTAATCCATTTCCGCTTTGATTTTTTCCATCGGCAACATAGACAAGCGGCTCACCAACACACAAAGCTCAATCACTGCCGCTTGGGCGCGGTTGTAGCCTTGAAAAGGCTTAAGCGTTTTTTCTTGCAACACCTTGAAGTAAAGCTTGGGGCGTTGTGCATCCTCCTCGACCTTTTCTAAACTCAACGCTGTGTAACTGAGCGCCGATTGCAGAATAAATCCATGATCTAGCGTTTGCACTGCCCAGTCGCGGCGGCCAGTAAGTGCACCCGCAAATACTCTGACATCGTCGCTGGTGTTGATGCTGGCTCGACGTCCGCTCAGCAAGTTATCCAAGCTGATAGATGGCCTGAAAGGCGCAATTAGTATCAGGCCTTGGCGTTGACGTATGCCAAAAGGCGCAATATATGGCGTGCCATCTGCGCATTCGGTAATCAGAATCACTTCATTGATTTTTTCTGCTGGCACACTCATCACTTTTGCTTTTTTTCTTTCATTGACGCTTGGCGATGTGCGGTTTTACCTTCGGGGCTACTTTGATAGGTATTGACCCCCCAATCTAGCTCTTCATCTTGGGTGTAGCGCTTTTTAAGCTGCCAAGCAATTTGTGCACGCGCTAACTCCACACCCAAATAAAATGCATGCGAGGCATCATTTTCAACCTGTAAATGTGGGTAGAGTTTAAAAGGATCAATATCGCTAAACAAACCATCGCGATTGTAGATATGCAAGCCCGCCTGACTAATTTGAATTCTAAAACTAGGATCTTTAATTTGCGCGGCGATTTCAGCGATTTCTTCTGCGCTGTAGGTAAATGGCCTTCTATCATGCAAGCCCAATAGTCCCGCGGTGTAATCACGTGGCAGGCGATTTTCTTCTCGCGCAGCAAACATCATGCGCCTTGCTATATCAGCCTCAGCAACCGCGTTAACAGCGTGGGGGCTGACTGATGTTGCCAATACCGCGTTGACTCTTAGCTCGCTAATCATGCCAAATAAAATCGCGTTGATTCCCGTTGTATCAGCATCGGTCAGCTCGGTAATATTGCCTACCCCCATCATAATTTGTATATCAGGGTAACGCTTGCGTAGCTTTTGATAGCGTACAACAGACTCAGTAAAGCCAAACGGAATGGGATCAAGAATGGCATCGGCAATAAAAGGCTTGCCCATTTTTTGCATGCCTTGAATAGCACGATAAAGCGATGGTAAATGACCAGATTTGGCTGGGATTAATACAGGGATAGCATCGCTCTCTTGAGCAATCCACAAGCTGTGTTCGGTAAGACTGAGTAGATAGTCCGCGCCAGATTTACCAGCTAATAGCAAATCATCTGCGTTTAAGGAATCCACACTCACTTTAAAACCTGAGGCTTTTAATGCGCGGATGGCATCAGCTAAATGGGGAAACGGGGTGTTAGGCAAACAGCCTAAATCAATCACATTAGCGCCTTGCGCTTGAAAGTGTTTGGCGCGCAACAAAATATCATCAAGGCTAAGCTGAGGCGCATCGACAATTTCAGCAAAGATATTCACATCGTATTTAGATAGATCTGGCGCTTTGCCGCCCCGCCCAAAATATTGAGGCAAGTCTTTTAAATCCACTGGGCCACGCGCCACAGGCACACCATATTTATCTTCTAGCATGGTTAAATCACCACAACACAAGCCGGGCACAATTACTTTGTTAGCGTCACCAACATCAGGCAAACGCCGGGCAATTAACTCTGGCGTCATTAAGGCAGCAACCGATACGCCTATTTGTGTAATACGATATTTAAAAGGCGCTGGCTGCATACTTGCTAAAACCTGATGCAAGCTTTTTTCGGCCAGTTTGCCTGTTAAAAAGAGGAGGCTTTCAGACATGCTAGTCTAGTCTGAATGGCAGCATCGAGTTGTTGCATATTCTCGACCACTGTTGTTGCTTCAAATGTTTTGAGCTTGGCTGTATTTTCCAAGTCTATATGGCGCGGATAGACTTTAACCATATGCTCTCTTGGCGCTTCTGATTCAAGCTCAGCTTCAGTATCACAAGCAAAGACGATATTGGGTACACGACATTTGCCTGCTTGCGCAAAAATATTGGTGACCAAATTATCGGAGATTCCGTACACCATTTTAGCCACGGTATTTGAGCTTGTCGGCGCGATTACTACGGTGTGATAAAGCCCTTGATAAAACAACTCCACAGGCACTGAGCTGGCTGTTTTATCTTGATAAACTTTACCTACATTGTGTTTGTAGCCGTATTGCTGAAGAATTTCCGCCGCGGCTTTACTTACAAATAAATCAACATCTTCTAAGCGATTAATAATGTCGATACATTCACGCAAGTAATGGCCTGAGCCAGTTAAAGCCCAAGCCATACGCTGCTTTTCAACAGGCTTCATTTAGATTCCAAATGGATGGCGTAAAACGATGGTTTCGTCACGCTCAGGGCCTGTTGAAACTATATCCACAGGCACTTCGCATAGCGTTTCTAGGCGTTTTAGGTAATGACGCGCATTTAATGGCAAATCTTCCCAACGGCTCACGCCAAAAGTGCTTTCGGTCCAGCCCGGCAATGTTTCATACATAGGCTGACAACGTGCTACATCGTCTGCACCCACAGGTAACATATCAACCGTTTTTCCATCAAGCTGATAGCCAGTACAAATTTGCAATTCTGGAATACCATCCAACACATCTAATTTAGTAATGCACAGACCTGATAAGCCATTGATACGTGCTGAGCGGCGCAAGGCGGCAGCATCGAACCAACCGCAACGGCGTTTACGTTTAGTCACTGTGCCTATCTCTTGGCCTTTGACTGACATTTGTGTACCTGGCGCACCGTCAGATTCAATATCTAGCTCACTTGGGAATGGCCCGCCACCGACGCGCGTGGTGTAAGCTTTGGTAATGCCTAATACATAATGCAACATACTAGGCCCCACGCCTGTGCCCGCAGCGGCTTGACCTGAAACGCAGTTGCTTGAAGTCACGTACGGATAAGTACCATGATCAACATCAAGCAATGTGCCTTGCGCACCTTCAAACAAAAGATTTTGGCCTGCTTTATTGGCTTCATATAGCGCAGCAGAAATATCCGCCACCATAGGCTTAATCTGCGCGGCTTTTGCTAAAGCTGAGTCCAATTGCTGATTAAAATCGACTGCTTCTGCGCCTAAGTATTGGGTCAGCACAAAGTTGTGGTAATCCAAGACTTCTCTAAGTTTTTCACTGAACTGTTCTGGGTAGAATAAATCATAAAGGCGCAAAGCGCGTCTAGCGACTTTATCCTCGTAGGTCGGGCCTATACCCTTGCCTGTAGTGCCTATTTTCTTATCCGCGCCACGTTTAAGTTCACGTGCGACATCTAAACGCACGTGATAATCCAAA
>JBMSSY010000041.1:0-10405 GCA_049424605.1 Candidatus Methylopumilus sp. | reverse complement strand
ATGTCTGAGGTCTTATACCGCGAAAATGTCAGCTTATTAGCTTATTCCCCTTTGGCGTTTGGGCATCTCACGGGCAAGTATATTGATGACCCTGCGGCACAAGGCCGCGTCACCATGTTTTTGGGCTATGCACAGCGCTACAAAAAACCGAATGTCACGCCTGCCAGCAAAGCTTATGCAGAATTAGCCAGAGCGCATGGGCTTACTCCCACACAATTAGCGTTGGCTTTTGTGTATCACCGTTGGTTTGTCACCAGCACCATTATTGGCGCGACCAATATGGCCCAACTCAAAGAAAATATCGCGGCTTGGGATACTCAGTTATCGCCAGAAGTGATGCTGGAAATTGAAGACTTACATTTGCGGATGATGAATCCAGCGCCTTAGCTGGATGCCGACTTGCGCGGAATAAACTGCAAAGGCTGAGGGGCTGGCATTTGTAATACAGGTTTGCGTATCTTGCCCATCACGTGCATTTCACAAGGCTTGCAGTCGAACTTAAGCGTGAATCTGTCATTGCCGTTAATTAAGGTCATGGGTTCGGCGGTCACTGTGCCTTGCACGCCTATCACCCCTTTGGCTTCTTTGGGGCACATGCCGTGACTAAAACGCAAACAATGTTTGGTAATCATCAGCGGCACTTCGTCTAGTTCTTGGTTAGCCTCATAGGCCGCCGCAATCATTTTAACCCCATGCTTTTCATAAAAAGCACGCGCTGTTTTGTTATACACATTAGCAAGATAGCTCAAAGTATCTTCAGGATAAATGGCTGGTGGCTCAGCAGGCATGCGCCTTTCAGGACGTTGATAGCTGGCAAGCCGCACTTGCGCTAGCTGTTCAATGGCATCACGTCTAAGCGCGTTAATGCTAGAGGCTGGCACAAACCAAGCTTGCGATAAATCCAAACTAAGCGCCTTAAGCACAAAATCTGTACTGCCCAATTTTGCCAAATGCTCACGCCAACTGGCTTCGGCTTTTTCCGCTTGCTGGGCGGGCTGTTTTTCTAATTGGCACAGCGCCGTTGCGCTTAGCCCATCGCTATCAGTCACGCGCAGGGCAAAGCCATCTGCTGTTTCTGTGATATGCATATCAACTGGGATTTTACGAATGGCTGAATCTTTTTCCAGCAAGCGCATAAAAGCATGGTCACGATTACGATATAGCGTCATGCCACGGCGCATATCTTCAGGCATTTCGTTGGGCGTTAAACGCGAGCCTTGCACCGTGTTAATGCGCATACCAACCAGCTCTTTGTGTACATCAAAGAAGCACAAGCCATCGCCATTATGCAGTTCAATTTGACTATCCACTTCAAAAAAGTCTTTAGCCACTTTGGTGACTTTTCCGACCTCTTCGCCCGAAAATTTAGGCGTATCAAAAGCCCCAATATCGGCCTGACGACCGTTTACAAAATAATCAGTCGCGCTACGATTAAAGGTTTTTTCAGGCTGTGGGCTAAAGCTAAAAGTGCTGAGGCCAGATGAAGTTTTTGCGTAAGCTGGCATATCCAGCAAAATCTCATCAATCAACTGACGATAATGCGCGGTAGCATTTTTTACATAGGGCAAATCTTTGTAGCGCCCTTCAATTTTAAAAGAGCTGACACCAGCGGCGATTAAAGCCCTCAAATTGGCGCTTTGGTCATTATCTTTCATCGACAAATAATGCTTATCGTTGCCGATTACCCGACCTTGCGCATCTTCTAAACGATAGGGCAAACGACACTCTTGTGAGCACTCGCCACGATTAGCGCTGCGGCCTGTGTGCGCGTGGCTGATAAAGCACTGCCCGCTAAAAGCTACGCACAAAGCGCCATGCACAAAAAACTCTAAATTGCAGCTAGTCGCATCGGCAATTTGCTGTATGGTGTTTAAGTCCAGCTCACGCGCCAACACGATTTGTGAGAAGCCGACTTGATCTAAAAACTGGGCTTTTGCAACGGTACGAATATCAGTTTGCGTACTGGCATGTAATTGGATGGGCGGCAAATCCATTTCCAACAAAGCCATATCTTGCACGATTAGCGCATCGACTCCTGCATCGTAAAGCTGATAGGTGATTTCACGCGCACCCGCTAATTCATTGTCATGAAAAATAGTGTTGAGCGCGACAAACACCTCGGCGTTAAAGCGATGGGCATGTTTCACCAACCTAGCGATATCTTCAACCGTATTAGGCGCTTTGGCACGCGCTCCGTAGGCTGGGCCGCCAATATAGACCGCATCTGCGCCATGATTAATGGCTTCAATACCAAAATCAGCATTTTTAGCAGGGGCAAGCAGTTCCAAGTGGCGACGTGAATTTTTCATAAAATTAAAGCAAGAAATAATGCCCGAACTATAGCATTTATCCTCGCAAGCTTCACCCATACCATGGTCAAGCTCATGGTTTTAGTAGGAAAAAGCCTCACTTCGTTCTATAATAGAGAGATGATAAATATAAGAAAACTATCATTGCTTGTCATGTTCAGCCTGCTACTTGGCGTGTCTAATCTCGCCTTGGCGTTTGATTTTCCATTTCTATCGCAAACCAGCGATGAAACCGCTAATGCTGCTAAAACCACGCCAGAAAATGAATCCAGTAGCTCTTGGACCAGCACCGCACAAGAAATTATTCTGCATGCGCTAAGCCAAACTGGGGTGAAATATAAATACGGCGGCATTAACCCTGACTCTGGCTTTGATTGCAGTGGCTTTGTACGCTATGTGTTTAAAGAAGCCGCCAATTTAACCTTGCCGCACGGCGCCAATGCCATGAGCCAAGTTGGTCAAAAAATCAATGAAAAAGAATTACAACCTGGAGATTTGGTGTTTTTTAACACCATGAAATCGGTTTATTCTCATGTGGGCATTTATGTTGGAAACAATCGCTTTATTCATGCTCCCAGCGCTGGCGCTAGCATTAGCGTAGCCGACATGAATGACAGCTATTGGTCTAAGCGATTTACTGGTGCGCGCCGTGTCGATGCACAAGAACTCGCCAGCAGTGAGCTTAGCAAGCCCTTAAAATAACTACTCGGATGCTCGGTCGCTATGGCCTAGCGGTCTGTCGGGATCAACCACATCGCGCACCAGTTGTTTCAGCTCTTTAGATTCAGGAAAGCGGCCTGCTAATTTGCGCGAAAAAATCACCTCACCATTTAAGCGCACTTCAAAAATACCACCTGTGCTAGGAACTAGCGCAAGACTTGTGATGTCAGTGCTGAAGGTCGTGAGAAGTTCTTGTGCCATCCAAGTGGCACGAAGCAACCAATGACATTGTGTGCAGTATTCGATTTCAAGTTTGTAGGTTTTTGTTGTCATATAGCCTTGATGTGCGGAAAAATGCCTGAACACATGTTATTTCAATTGGTTTAAGTAACGCAACACGATATTATCTCAACCATCATTTTTAATTTTCCTTGATAGGGAATGTGTTATTTAAAAAGTCAGTGAAGGAATTGTTATTTCATGCGTACAAAATTTGAAAAAATCAGCTTAGTGGTGTTAGGTGCTGTTTTAGGCGTTACATTAAGCCTCAACTATCCAGCCGTTGCCGAAAAAGACACTAAACCACAACTACCACTAGACGAGCTGCGTACCTTCGCTGAAGTCTACGGCAAAATCAAAAGCGATTATGTTGAGCCTGTAGAGGACAAAAAACTAATCAACGAAGCCATTAATGGCATGTTAACTGGCCTAGATCCACATTCTTCATTCTTAGACGTAGATGGCTTTAAAGACCTGCAAGCGGGTACACAAGGTGAGTTTGGTGGTTTGGGTATTGAAGTTGGCATGGAAGATGGCTTGGTAAAAGTAGTCTCTCCTATTGAAGATTCTCCTGCTTTTAAAGCTGGCGTAAAACCTGGTGATCTGATTATGCAGTTAGACGAGAAATTAGTAAAAGGCATGTCGCTCAATGATGCAGTTAAAATCATGCGCGGCAAACCAAACACGCCGATTAAGCTGACAATCTTGCGTAAAGGTGAAACTAAACCGCTTTACATTACTTTAGTGCGTGCCATCATCAAAACGCAAAGCGTGAAATACAAATTGCCTGAACCTGGCTATGCTTATTTGCGTGTGACGCAATTCCAAGAACACTCTGCTGAGGACGTTGCCAAAGCCCTTAAAACCTTGCGTGAAGAAAACAAAGGCCCGTTAAAAGGCTTGGTATTAGATTTGCGTAATAACCCAGGTGGCTTAATCACTGCGGCAGTGGGCATTAGCGCTGCATTCGTGCCTAAAGACGCGCTAGTGGTGTACACCGAAGGACGTACAGAAGACGCAAAAATGCGCCTAACTGCTAACCCAGCCAATTATGCACGCGGCGGCGAAGCAGGCGATTTCTTGCGTGATTTGCCAGCAGAGATAAAAACCGTGCCTATGGTGGTATTGATTAACGGTGGTTCTGCATCCGCTTCAGAAATTGTCTCTGGGGCATTGCAAGATCATAAACGTGCGGTCATTATGGGCACACAAAGCTTTGGTAAAGGCTCTGTACAAACCATTTTACCAATGAACAATGGCACAGCGATTAAGCTCACCACAGCGCGTTACTTCACTCCGAATGGGCGCTCTATCCAAGCCAAAGGTATCGTGCCTGATATCGTGGTAGAAGATGCAACAGTGAACACTGCGGAGCAAGGTATGAACTTGCGCGAGGCGGATTTAAGCAATCACTTATCTAACCCTAAAGAAGCAGAAGCGCCTGCTAAAGAAGCACCAAAACCACCAACGGTGAAAAAAGATGAGAAGCAACTCTCAGACAAAACACCAATGGAAGCAGGTACAAAATCTGACTACCAATTTATGCAAGCAGTAAACTTGCTTAAAGGCATTGATATTTTAGCGCCAAGCAGAAAGTAATTGAATGAATATGGAGGATAGACAAAGCGCCTATCCTCCTGATTTGCTAGACAACCATTTCTACGGTAAACACTATGTTTGATCGACTCATTATTGAACTCGACAAAGGCTTAAAAACCTTAAGCGCTAACGCACATAGCGTTCGCCCTCATCCTGACCAAGATATTGCACACACCACTGAATTAAGCGCCGACGAAAAACGTCATGCCGCGGCCTTAATGCGCATTAACCATTGTGGTGAAGTCTGCGCTCAGGCGCTGTATAACGGTCAAGCGCTCACCGCTCAAAACCCACAAACCGTCCGTGCGCTGGCACAAGCCTCCAAAGAAGAAACCGAACATTTAGCTTGGTGCGAAAAGCGTATCCATGAGCTAGGCGGGCGCACCAGCTTACTCAACCCGATTTGGTATGCAGGTTCGTTCACACTGGGCGCTATCGCTGGCGCGCTGGGTGATAAGTGGAATCTCGGCTTTTTAGCAGAAACAGAACGCCAAGTTGGGGCGCATCTAAATCGACATTTAGATGAGTTACCTGCCGCAGACAATAAGAGCCGCGCCATTTTAGCGCAGATGAAAACCGATGAAGCAGCGCATGCAGCTACCGCGATTCATCTAGGCGGCGCTGAATTGCCTGCACCAGTCAAAGCGGCCATGCAAAGCATGTCTAAAATCATGACTAGCACTACTTACCATTTATAAAATCAGAAAGACGCAGTATTCATACATGAAGAAATTTAGCGAAAATTTAGCCAGTTTAGAAAACAGCGAGCATATTCAAAAAATTGAATTAAGCACAGCGAATGGGGAAAACGCTGGCGTTATCGAAAACAAGCCGGGCAGTCAGGGTTCGGTCAAGGTGTATCACCATCTATTTAAAAAATGGGGCAGCATCAACAAGCTTGCCGCCAAAGATGGTTTGAAAATTTATGCTGAACACACGCAGGACGCAGAAGAAAATCCAGGCAAACATCCCAATATCGACCGACTATTGGAAGTGATTGAAACAGGCGATACGCTGACTGTTTCAATCGTTGAAATTAGCAAATAAGGCTTATTCGCTGGCTTTAATCTCAAAGCTGTGGCTCATTTCCGCAGCTTTGCCCAACATAATCGAAGCCGAGCAATATTTTTCAGCAGATAAATTCACCGCACGCTCTACTTGCACAGGATTAAGATTTTTCCCTGTCACCACAAAATGTGCGTGTATCTTGGTGAACACTTTGGGGATTTCATCGGCGCGTTCCGCGCTAATTTCAGCAACGCAATTGGTGATGTCTTGACGAGATTTTTTAAGAATAGTCACCACATCAATAGAAGAACAGCCGCCCATCGCCACTAGCAACATTTCCATAGGGCGCATACCGAGATTACGTCCGCCAATTTCAGGCGAACCGTCCATAATCACCGCATGGCTACTTTCTGCTTCGCCCATAAAACAGACATCTTCAACCCACTTTACTCTGACTTTCATTGCATTGCCTTTACCAAAAATTGATGAGCGCGGCCATCGCCGATTTTATTTAATGCCTAGCAACTCAACATCAAAAATCAAAGTGGCATTAGGTGGAATCACACCGCCTGCACCATGAGCGCCATAGCCCATATTAGGTGGAATAATCAAAGTACGTTTGCCGCCAACCTTCATGCCCGCAAAGCCTTCATCCCAGCCTTGTATCACTTGACCACCGCCTAAGAAGAACACAAAAGGCTCATGGCGATCTAGCGAACTATCAAACTTAGTGCCTTTACCATCGGCTTTGCTTGGGTCATATAACCAACCTGTGTAATGCACGGTCACGTTAAAGCCTGCCTCTGCCTCACGGCCTTCGCCAATCACTGTGTCTTTTTTAATTAGTTCTGTTACGGTTTGTGTCATTGCAGTTTCCTTAGTCGATGTTTTTGAGTCGGCTTTACAGCCAGTGATTGCCAGCATGGCAACCATTAAAGCGCTTGCCAGCAATATCTTTGTTTTCATACTGCGCTCCAAAATAAAAGTTTAAATATCATACCCGACTTGCGCGGCTGTACTCAATCAAAGCTGGGTTTATTCTTGCTGGGTTTATTTTTGCAAGGCTTACTTTTGCACAGGCTCAGTCTTGTCAGGCTTAGTCTTGAAGGTATATCCAATTTAACAAAGCATCTTGCGCTGGCTTAGTTGCCTCGGATTTTTCACCATTGGCGATAAACACCACCGACCAATAACGGCCTTTGGCATCTAAAACATAACCCGCCAGACTGCGTACATTTTCTAGCGAACCCGTTTTTAAATGCGCACGGCCATATAACTGGCTGTCTTTACGTTTACTTAAAGAGCCATCAATCCCATAAATCGGCAGTGAGGCCATCAATTCAGCCATCACGGGGCTATGAAAAGCATCACCCAACAATAAGCCTAAGTGCGATGCACTGATGCGCTCCGAGCGCGAAAGTCCTGCGCCATTTTCCAGCACCAGCTCAGTAAACTGAAAGCCTTTGCCTTGCAACCAAGTTTTGAGCACCTGCGCACTGGCGCTAGTCGTAGCAACTTGAGTTGGGTCATTGGCGCGACTTAAGCTTAAATACAAGGCACGCGCCATGACATTGTTACTGGTTTTATTCATCTCGCGTAATATTTCCGCCAATGTTGGCGACACATGCTCAGTCAGTAACACCGCATTTTCTGGCACAGGCGCAAAGCGTGTTTTAGTGTTGTCTGCCTGCGTCCAGCGTCCCCCTACTCGTTCCCAAGCACTGTGAAAAAGCCAAGCAAGATAGTCGGCGCCTTGCCAATTCACATCTAAATATTTGTCGCCACAACTAACAGGATACTCACCGCGCACGCTGAGCACATGGCCCTCACGCTGAATTTGTAAATTGTTTTTCCAATCGCCGCACTCACCCGCTACAGGCTTAATATCAATACGCTTAGTCAGCCATGCGCCATTGGGATAGGCAATCACCTTTAGCTTTTCATCACTGGGAATCAGTTGCAAACGAATTGCTTGCTGGTTCACCATCAGCGCTTCGGCTGGGGCGTTGTAAGCGCGATAAGGCTTGCCATCAAAAGCTGCCGCATCAAAATTTTCTGAGGCATAAGCGGTATTATCCAACAGGATTTCACAGCAAATTTCGTCTAAATCAAACTTCTGTTTTAACTCGCTCGCCAATTCGTCTAAATGCGCGGTATTCAAAGCTGGATCGCCAGATCCCTTAATCCAAAGCCCCGCTTCTAGCTTGCGCTGTTGCGGAAAATTCAAAGCGTAAAACTGCGTTTTCCAGCGATAGGCAGGGCCTAGCAAATCAAGCGCAGCATAACTGGTTAATAACTTCATTACCGATGCTGGATTGCGTGGCACATCAGCGTGATAAGCCACCAATGCCTGCGGCGCATCCACACGCTGCACCACAATACTAACCTTATCTAAAGGCACGTTTTCTGCCTGAAGTGCTTGCATCACCACTGGCGGCAGGCTTGCTGATGAAGACTGCTGGGCATAAGCAGTCTGAGCCAGCATAGACAATAACAGCGCGAGGATTAAGCGCATGCCCTCACCAATTGCTGCGTGGTGCTCAGCATAAAATCTATTTCATCTTGGCTAATCACATAAGGCGGCATCCAATACACAGTATGCCCAATCGGCCTAAGCAATAAGCCCTGCGCCAGCCCTTTTTGATAAAAATGCTGTTGGAATTTTGGGTCTTGCGTATGGACATCAAACGCCCACACCATGCCTTGATTGCGCAGATGTGTAATAGGCAACTCATGCCAATCGCTGAGTTGCTGATTAATATAGGCCGTCTTGACTTGGTTTTGGCGTAAAACATCATCTTGCTCAAAAATCGCTAAAGTCGCCAAAGCGGCGCTACATGCCAAAGCATTACCCGTATAACTGTGTGAATGTAAAAAGCCACGCGCAAGACTATCATGGTAAAAAGCCTGATAAATCTCATCTGTGGTCAATGTCACAGATAATGGTAAATAGCCGCCAGTAATGCCTTTTGAAAGACAAATAAAATCTGGCTGGATATTCGCCTGTTCACAAGCAAACATACTGCCTGTTCGCCCAAAACCCACCGCGATTTCATCAGCAATTAAATGCACCTGATATTGCGTGCAAATTTCACGCGCACGTTTTAAGTAAACAGGATGATACATGCCCATACCAGCCGCACATTGAATCAATGGCTCGATAATAAAAGCGGCAATATCTGCATGATGTTGCTGTAAATAAGCCGCTAAAAAATCAGCACAGCGGAGCGCAAAAGCCTCCGCACTTTCGCCCGCCTCAGCCAAACGCGCGTCTGGCGATGGCATTTGTGCACTTTGACGTAGCAAGGGCGCATAAGTGTCTTTAAAAATGGCCACATCGGTCACCGATAAAGCGCCTATGGTTTCACCGTGATAGCTGTTTTGCAGACTGAGAAATTGATTTTTTTGTGGCTGGCCGATATTGCGCCAGTAATGAAAACTCATCTTGAGGGCGATTTCAGTTGCCGAAGCACCATCAGAAGCGTAAAAACAATGTCCCAAGCCAGTCAGCGCACCGAGTTTTTCTGACAACTGCACGACAGGTTCATGCGTAAACCCAGCCAGCATCACATGCTCTAACTGATTCAGTTGCTGGGTAATCGCCGCCTTGATACGCGGCTCATTATGCCCAAATAGATTGACCCACCAAGAACTCACGCCGTCTAAATAACGCTTACCCTCAAAATCCGTGAGCCAAACCCCAGCGCCACTGGCAATCGGCAGTAGCGGCAAAGTTTCGTGCGCTTTCATTTGTGTGCAAGGATGCCACACAGACTTTAAGCTACGACTGAGCAAATCTTTATTTTTCAATGATGACCTTAATGTAAAACCTGAGCGCTACTGGCTTGCGAGGCCATAAAATGGCTGCTCTGCACGCCCATATCCCAAGCGGCTTCTTTGCTGGCAAGCTGTAACATATTGGCAAACGCAATCTTTAACTCTGCATTAAACGACACTTGCGCATTAGTGCCGTCTTTTGCACTAAACTCCAGCACAAATTGTGTGGCATTATCGGTCAGCACTTTGCAAGCAATCGCAAGCATAGGCGTTTCTAGCCGAGAGACACGATTGCTTTGGTATTGCGTACTAAAATCTAAATTGGGCGCCGAAGCTTGCATTAAAGTCTCTGGCGTAATAGCCGAGGCCGACATGATTTTGCCTCCAAGCTGCTCCAAGCCACCTTGCGCGTTCATCACCACCACTTGCATAGGCCCATCAGTCAAAGCTTGGCTGCCTTGCAACCAAGCAGAAACAGACTTAGCGATACGGCGCGTTAGCCAAATCGCAAGCTCTGTGCCGTCAGACAACCCTACTTTAAACAACAACCTATCTTGCTCAGCATCGAACGCTAAATTTAATTGCTCAATCACTGCTGGCTGTTCACCCATCTTAGCTACTTCGGTCACGCTATATTCCTTTAAAACCAAGCATGCACTTATTATCGCTGATTTTTGTAGAAAAATTTCATCCCAACTCTTGAAATACCCAAGCCCCACCCCAAAGTATTAGCAGTCGATGGACAGGAGTGCTAAAATGCACCCCAAGATTTT
>JBMSSY010000040.1:0-10456 GCA_049424605.1 Candidatus Methylopumilus sp. | reverse complement strand
AGTTGAAGTGCAAGCTTTGGTAGATGAAGCGCATGCACCCAATCCAAAGCGTTTGTGCGTTGGCTTAGAACAAAATCGTTTGGCAATGTTATTGGCGGTCTTGCATAGGCATGCAGGTGTCGCTTGTTTTGACCAAGATGTGTTTGTGAATGCGGTAGGCGGTGTGAAAATTAGCGAACCAGCTGTGGATTTGGCAGTGCTTTTATCTATTGTATCTTCCTTAAAAAACAAAGCACTAAATAATAAATTGATTGTTTTTGGTGAAGTTGGTTTGGCTGGAGAAGTACGCCCTGTACAACGTGGTCAAGAGCGTCTAAAAGAAGCTGCTAAGTTAGGGTTTACCCATGCGATTGTGCCAAAAGCTAATGCGCCAAAACAGCCGATTAAAGGCATGCAAGTCTTTGGTGTGGATCGATTAGAGCAGGCCTTAAATAAGGTGCGCGAGATTTAAAACTCTGCGTGTAATCTTAATGCTACAAAATCAACAGGACCTCTGTCAGCATTATATCCAGGGTTCATCATATGTTGATAATCTAGTGTGGCGTAAAAATCTTTCCAAACATTCATGCTGTAATAGGTTTCAAAAACCTGTTCAGGTCGGTATTTAAAATTAATCTGCTGATCGCCAAGAAAAAACGAGATGCCACCCGCTTGTAGATAATCTCTACGTTGTTTTGAAATGGTGTTGTAAATATAACCTAAGCCTAAGGTGTCTTTAGGCCGCCCCCAAGCATTCCCTTTCCATGAAAACCCCGTACCTAGCGAAGCATCAGTTTCGGTAAAAGCCAGTGTTTCGGTTTTGCCGTCGGCTTTCATGGCGCGTAAGAAAAAGCCTAAATCCTCAGAGATAGCTTGCTCAATATTAATGCCTAGGCCGTATTTGAACTTCTCCCCAGTTCTGACTGCGAAAATCGCTTGCATGTCGGCTGGATGGTTGGTGTTGATGTAATTAAGCGCATCAGTAAAGCTGGCCAGTTGGGCTTTGTTTCGCCAAGCAAGAATACGTATTTTGCCTGGCTGCTTAAACAAAGTATGGTCATGTTCAATTTCAAGCTGATCACCATAATGCTTAAAGATACGATAGTCTGTTGGCAACATATTGGGCGTTTGTGGGCCTGTCATGCGGCCAATACGGTATGCCCAGTCATCTTGATACCATTCAAGCGCAAAGCCATAACCAAAGCCACGCGCATCAGCAGCATAGTCATAGGCAAGTGGCGCCATAAAACCTGCATTCATAAATTGAACGCGAGGATCTTTTGCATAAGCATTATCATCAAACACATCCAGCGTTGAAAAATTCCCTAAAGTCAGGACGACACGATTTTTATCAACCTGTCCTGCCATTTGATTGAGGTCGGATTCAATTTGTTGCTGTTCGCCGCCCAAGCCCCAAGTTTGACGCAGAAATAGCCTTTGGCGATAAAGCTTGGGTTTGGTACCAGCCGTGCGGGTTAATTCGCCATTAGTAAATGCCCCTGTGCCAGCTAAATCAGAAAATGGTACGCCTTGCGTGATTTCTGGGTTGAAGTAAAGCTCACCGCCATTCCAAGGACGAAACCCCCAGTAGCCTGTGGTGGTCATGGTGTAGCTTCTTGCCAAGCTTGAAGTTAAGCTGTTTTGACCGTCAGGGTATGGGCTATTAAACGAAGCCTTGCGTTGCCAAATATAAGTGCTTTGAAACTTAAACGTAGCGTCTTCATGATTAGCTTCTTCTGCATCAGCATAAAAACTAAAGCTGAGCAGTATCAACAAACATAATGGCAGGTGGGTTTTTAAGGACAAAGCTTGCTTTCGGAGGCTGGCGGCATAGATTAAGGATTGTACGGAAGGATTATTTCAGTTTCGTTAAAAGTCGAGATTAGACCTAAGCGCTGAAAATTTGCCCGCTGATATTTGCACTATCATCACCCATTAAATACAAATACAACGGCATTGCGCTTGCCATGGTAGGTAATTCAGCATGTAGCTCACCGGGGTGGGTTTTTTTGCGTTGCGGGCTTTGTAATGGGCCTGGCACTACGCTGTTTAATCGGATATTAGGGCGATTTTCTAGTTCTTGTGCCCACATCTGCATCATAAAGTCTGTGGCGGCTTTGCTGATGCCATGACTACCCCAATAAGCTTTGGGGGATAGCGCTGAGCTGTTAGAGGTGAAAATCACTGAGGCATGCGCGGAGCGCTCCAATAGGGGCAAACAGGCTTTGGTTAGCGCGAATGGGGCAATCGTATTCACGCGAAACATCTCTATAAACTGCTCTGCCGTTTGAATTTCCAGCGGGCTTAGGTTATTAAAATCTGTGGCATTGTGCAAAATGCCATCTAAGCGACCGAGTTGCTGATAAATGCCTTCTGCCATGGCTTTAAAATCGTCTTCACTGGCTTGATTTAAATCCATAGGAAAAATCAACGCTTCAGGCCAGCCTTGGGCTTGAATGGCGTCATAAGTGGCTTCTAGCTTGGCCTGATTGCGCCCAATTAAAATCACCGTTGCGCCTTGTTTAGCAAAAGCAAGGGCGGCTGTTTGGCCTATGCCTTGACCTGCGCCAGTGACAATAATGACGCGGTCTTTGAGGTGTTGCTCAGGGGCTTGGTAATTTTTCATGGGGCTTGATCAATGGCAAATATAAAAATGGCTGAGATTGTCTCACGATTGTATGACTAATTGCGCGGCAGATACGCCGCTAGCAATTGCACCTTCTATTGTCGCGGGGTAATCCCCCTCGGTGTAATCACCAGCCAGATAAAGATTGGGCGTATTGGTTTTTTGCGCAGGCCGCTTCATGCCAGCCTCACAAGCAAAAGTGGCACGTTTTTCGGCAATCACTTTATGCCATAGCGGCGCTGGCAAATCGGCAAATGCCTGTTTAAGCTCTTGGCTGATGGCCTCAGCCAGCGCTTGTTGCGAGTATGTTTGATGCGCGCCTTGAGCGCTGATAATCACTGCGATTAAGCCGTGTTGCCCCGTGAGTTGGCCTCGGTCAAATGCCCATTGAGCAAGGCCTTGAGTAAAGCCTGTCATCACGTTTTTTAGTTTTACATGGCTGGGGTATTGCAGATAAACCGTGTAAATCGGTTGGTAGCTTAATTCGGCTAAGTCTTTTGCAATGGCTAACTGATGGCTAATCGCTTTTGTGAGCGCGGGTGAGGTGGCAATAATCACATGGCTAAACGCCATTGATTGCCCACCCACTAGCTTTAAGTTAAATCCGCAGCTGGATTGTTCAATTGCATCGACTGAGGTATTGAGCTTGATCTCACCGCCGCGCTGTTTAATGTGTTGGGCGATAGGGTCGGCAAGTAGCGCGGAGAGGTCTAGCCTAGGCAATAGCAGATCGCTATCGCTTTTGCTTTGGTTAAAACTATCTCGCAGTACGTTGATAAAAGTTTGTGCGCTGGCGCTTTGTATAGGCGTATTCATGGCGGCAAGGCACAACGGCTCCCACAGCCATTTAATCAATCTGGTGGGCTGATGCTGTTGCTCAAGCAAACTGAGCACGCTTTGGTCGCTGGCGAGTTTAAAGCGCTTAATGTTTAAGTAAATAAAAAAACGAATTGCCGCAAGTCGCTCATGCCAACGTAGCCCTTGAGCTGCAAGCAAGCCAAAAAGTAGATGTAGCGGGGCAGGTAAGCGTTTGGCCTTTAGGCTAAAACAGCCGTGCATATTGAGTGCGAGAGGCAGTCGTAATAAAGCGCTGTGTTGGTCTAGGCCTACGCTAGCCATTAAATCAAGCGTTTGATGATAAGCGCCCAATAGAATATGTTGCCCATTATCAAGAATGTGGCCTTGGTAATGCACTGTTCGTGCGCGGCCACCTAATTGTGGCGCGGCTTCAAACAAGGTCACCGCTAAACCTGCCTCAGCTAGCCTGCTTGCCGCACTAAGCCCTGCCAGCCCTCCGCCAATTACGGCGACTTTTTTTAATGGAACACCCATGTTGTCCAAGCCAAATAGAGCTTTCTCAGCGGGGTAAGTGAGATGCGGGCGTGTAGCACTTGTTGTGAGCCGCTGGATTTGATTTCGCGCAGTAGGGTGCGGTAAATGGCCGCCATCATTAAACCTGTGCGTTGCTGTTTTTTATCTTCAATCGGTAGGGTTTTGAGCGCGCGGTCGTAAAAGCTTTCGGCACGTTCGATTTGAAAGTCTAAAAGCTTTTGTAAGTTTTCAGATACACGCCCTTGCAGTAAATCAGACTCGCTCACACCAAACTTTTTCAGTTCATCCTGTGGCAGGTAAATGCGGTTGCGGCGGGCATCCTCACCGACATCACGAATGATATTGGTAAGCTGAAACGCCATGCCTAAATCATGTGCATATTTGAGGGTTTTTCGATGGCTAAAGCCAAAAATTTGCACAGACAACAAACCAACCACGCTAGCAACGCGATAACAATAAAGCTGTAGCTGCTTAAAGTTGGCATAACGATTTTGGTCTAAATCCATTTCCATCCCATCAATAATCTCAATGAAATGCTCTTGGTCTAAGTGATAGGTTTTGATGACCTCAGCCAAAGCTTTGGTGACGGGGTGTTGCGGATGCCCTTGATATAAGCCATGAATCTCATTGCGCCACCAAGCAAGTTTAATGCGGGCTACTGAGCTTTCTTTACATTCATCGACAACATCATCCACCTCACGGCAAAACGCATACAGCGCGGTGATTGCTTCGCGTTTGGCTTTTGGCAGAAACAAAAAACTGTAATAAAAACTAGAGCCACTCTTAGCGGCTTTATCTTGGCAGTATTGTTGTGGTGTCATCGGCCTATCTCTTCGGTCTTTTATTTTTTGCTGACAGCGCGATAGGCCATATATAGCCAATCTTTTTTGCCCAATTGCGGCCTATATTCAAACACATTCCCGTGTGCTTGATGTAGTTTTTTGAGGATACGTTCACCACCAGCAATAATCATGCGCATTTCAAGACCGATACGTCCAGGCAGTACCAAACCTAAGGGCGCGCCAGCTTGTAGCAGTTTGCGTGTACGATTGATTTGAAACTCCATCATTAAAGACCATGTGCCACTGGCATCGCCTCGTGCAATCTGTGCTTCGCTGACTTTATATTTGTTTAATTCGTCTTGCGGTAAGTAAATACGGTCTTTTTGCATATCAATAGCAATGTCTTGCAAGAAATTAATCAGCTGAAGCGCGGTGCATATGGCATCCGACATCCCTATATTTTTTGGCGTATCAGCTTGATATAGCTTAAGCAACAGCCTGCCAACAGGGTTGGCAGAGCGTTTGCAATAGCTAATGACCTCAGCAAAGTTTTGGTAACGTGTTTTGCTAACGTCTTGGCTGAACGCGTCCAGCAAGTCGTAAAAAGCTTGGATGGGCAAGTCGTGTTGCCTAATAGCCGCTTGCAGGGCAATAAACAAATCGCTGTTTGGTTGTTGTTGGCGCTGAATGCAATCCAGCTCTTGTTTAAAGCCTTGCAGTGAGCTCAGGCGTTGTTCTGCGGAGTAGTCACCTTCGTCTGCAAAATCATCTGCTTGGCGTGCAAAAGCGTAAATCAGTGCAATTGGCTGGCGTAGTCTTTTAGGAAGCAAAAATGAAGCAACAGGAAAGTTTTCGTAATGCGCGTTGGCGAGCTTGAGGCTGGCTTTAATAGGGGCTTGTGTGTTCATGGTTGGCTTGAAGTATGCCACAAAAACAGGGCGCTATAAAATTGGCAAGTAGCGATGGGGTTTGCGCTACAATTAAAACTGTTTATTTAATCAAATAAGGTTGTGTATGTTAGGCATTATTGGTGGCACAGGCTTAGCGGCTTTGACAGACTTGCAAGTAGGGCGTCGGCAGATTGTTCGCACGCCTTACGGTGAGCCCTCAGGCCCATTAACCTTTGGCGAGATATCAGGTAAGCAAGTGGTGTTTTTGCCCAGACACGGCAATGGTCACACCATTGCGCCACATATGATTAATTATCGCGCGAATATCTGGGCGCTTCATGCACAAGGGGTTAGGGATATTGTGGCTATTGCAACGGTGGGCGGCATTGCTGATGCGCTTGGCCCTGGCACAATTGCTTTGCCTCACCAGTTAATTGATTACACGCATAGCCGTAAAAACACTTATTTTGATGGCTTGGGTGACAATGGCTTTCAGCAAGTCAAACATATTGATTTTACCGAGCCTTATGATCAGGCATTACGCGCCTTATGTTTAAAAGCGGCTGGCTTGGTTGGTGAGCCATTGGTAGATGGCGGCGTTTACGCTGCGGCTCAAGGCCCAAGGTTAGAAACCGCCGCAGAAATTAATCGTTTTGATCGTGATGGTGCAACCATGGTGGGAATGACAGGCATGCCTGAGGCAGCGTTGGCGCGTGAGCTTGAGATGCGTTATGCGGCGATTTGCCCAGTGGCGAATCATGCCGCTGGCCGCGGTGATAGCTTGCATGCCATTGAATATGAAGCCATGAGCGAGATGCTACATCTGACCATGGCACGTGTACGTGTAATTATTCAGCAGGTGGTGGCTTTATATGGCAATTAGAACAGTTTTGCGCATGGGAGAGCCTTTGCTGCTTGCCAAGGCAGAGGCTGTTGTTGAGTTTGATACGCCAGCACTACATGCTTTAATTCAAGATATGCAAGACACCATGGCCGCGATGAACGGCGCTGGCATTGCAGCGCCGCAAATTGGCGTTAGCTTGCGTGTGGTGATTTTTGGGGTTGGGAGCAACCCACGTTACCCTGATGCGGAACAAGTGCCGTATACCGTGTTAATTAACCCTATGCTTAAACCTGTGGGTGATGCAATGGAAGACGGTTGGGAAGGGTGCTTATCAGTGCCGGGTATGCGCGGCATCGTACCGCGTTACACAAGGCTGCATTACACGGGTTTTGATCAATATGGTCAGCCCATCGACAGATTGGTGAGTGGCTTTCATGCCCGTGTGGTTCAGCATGAGTGTGATCATTTAGATGGCATTTTATATCCGATGAGAATTCAAGATTTCAGTAATTTTGGATACACCGATGTGCTTTTTCCTGATTCAGATATAGCCGACGACTAAAAACTGGTGTTATAATGCGCGCCTTGGTTGCATCTTAGCGACTAATAAAGACGGAAGAGTGGCAGAGCGGTTTAATGCTACAGTCTTGAAAACTGTCGTGGGTTCACGCCCACCGTGAGTTCGAATCTCACCTCTTCCGCCAAGAATTTTTAAAGCTGCAAATATGATGTTTGCGGCTTTATTTTTTTAAATGAGTTAAATTTAGGATAACAAATGAGCCAAATTATTATTGACCACAATCCTTCCCAAGAAAAATTGCAAGAGTTGGGCGTATCTTCATGGAGCATCTGGGATTGCGCACCATCAAAATTCCCACTTGATTTCGGCATGACTGAAAAAGCTTATGTCTTAGAAGGCGAATTTACCGTGACTCCACAAGGTGGCGAAACTGTGACAATTAAAGCTGGTGACTATGTTGAGTTTCCAAAAGGCTTGAAAACACAGTGGGAAGTCATTAAGCAACTTAAGAAACACTATAAGCATTTCTAAGAGATAGCTTGTAGCGTAGATTTAATCATAAAAAAGCCCGAGTTTATCGGGCTTTTTTATTGTCTGTTATTGGGTGTTTTAAAGGACGTTGCGGCGTTCCATCATGGCTTGTGCCAAGGTGCCTGCATCAACATGCTCAATTTCGCCGCCCATCGGCATGCCACGCGCAATGCGGGTGATTTTCACGCCATGCTTATTGAGTAGCTCGCTGACATAATGCGCTGTGGCTTCACCTTCCACCGTGTAGTTGGTGGCGAGAATCACTTCTTTAACCAGCCCATCTTGTGCGCGCTTGAGTAGTTTTTCTAGATGTATTTCTTTAGGCCCAACGCCATCTAATGGCGATAGTCGCCCCATCAGCACAAAGTACATACCTTGATAAGCATGCGTTTGTTCCATCATCATCATATCGGTTGGCATTTCAACAACGCAGAGTGAGCTGCTGTCGCGCGTGCCAGAAGCGCACATTGGGCAGATAGGCTGTTCGCTAAAGGTATTGCAAAGCTGGCAGTGGCTGACCACCTGTAACGCGGTGTCCAATGCAGATGCGAGGTTGTTAGCACCTTTTCTATCGCGTTGTAATAGATGATAAGCCATGCGTGTGGCGGATTTTGGCCCTACGCCGGGTAAGCAGCGTAAAGCCTCAATCAGTTGGTCTAAACTTGCGGGAATTTGCACGTTGCGGGGATTAAAACGGGAGCTTCATGCCAGCTGGCATTAGGCCGCTCATGCGAGCTTCGGAAGTCTTTTCTGCTTTGCTGACCGCATCTTTGATGGCAATCAGCACTAAGTCCTCAAGCGTTTCTTTATCATCCATCACGCTGTCATCAATGCTGACGCGTTTTACTTCATTGCGGCAAGTCATCAGCACCTTAACTAAACCATTACTTGCGACACCTTCAACCTCTACGCTGGCGAGTTCAGCCTGCGCACGCTTCATGTTTTCTTGCATCATTTGGGCTTGTTTCATTAAATTGCCCATGCCGCCTTTCATCATTTCTATTTCCTTTATAAATTAATGGGTTATTTTGCTATTTAATTAAATTGGTTTAATGCTAGAAGGGATAATATTTGCGCCAAAATCCTTCATCAGTGCCTGTACAAAGTCATCTTGTTGTATGGCTGATTCAGCCTCTGATTGCACCGCCACTTTTTCTTCAAATATTTGCTTTGCTGGCGTATTGCCAGTGCCACCAACTTTTAGGCTGAGTTTAATTTTTCTGCCGAAGTGCTGATTAATCGCCGCGCTTAATTTTTCTTGGTAATTGGGGTCTAGTAAATGCTTTTGCAAATCAGGCACGGTGAGATTGATATTATCCTCATCAAAACTCTCAAGCTCGCAGTTTTGCGCCAAAGTGCGGGCCAGACCTAGCTTTAGCGCATCAACCAAACTGCGCCAATCGCCATTAAACAACACTTGTGTTTGCGTAGAAGCTGCTTGAGGAGAGGCCACCTCACTTGAGCTTGTTGCTTCAGGTGATGGGCTTAATGCTTCTACTGGGCTTGATATTGCTGTTTCTAAGGTTGGTGCTGGTTCGGTTACTACTGATTCGCTCACCATTAAAGGCGCTTGTTGTATCGGTGCTTCAACGGTCTTTAAAGCCGCGTTTTCTGTAGGCTTTGTGGGCTGATTGCTTAAAACAGGCGCTGGTTTAATGCTTGGAGTTGCGCTTTCACTTTGATTAAAAGCCAGCATTCTTAGTAATGTCATGGTAAAGCCAGCAAACTCATCGGGCGCTAATCCAATATCGCGCTTACCAAGTAGCGCTATTTGGTAATAAAGCTGTACTTGTTCTGCGCTCAATTGCGCGGCTAATGATAATAGCGTGGCGCGTTCAGGCATATCCAAGGCAATGCTATTGGGCACCACTTGCGCCATAGCAATTTGCTGTAAAAGGTTGGCGAAATCATTAAGCGCCGCCTCAAAAGCAATACTACGTTCCGACATGGCTTGTGCTTGGCTTATCAGCGCATTGCCATCGTTTTTAATTAATGCGGTGAGCAGTTCGATTAAATAACTTTGATCAATCGCACCTAGCATGGCGCGGACTTCTTTTTCCTGCACGCTTTGGCTGCCATAAGCAATTGCCTGATCGAGCAATGAAAGCGCATCACGCATACTGCCAGAAGCCGCCTTTGCAATCAGTTGCAAGGCTGGCACTTCAAAAGGAATATTTTCAGTTTGTAAAATGCTTTGACAGTGTTCAGTAATGGCTGTGCTGGCCATTTGGCGCAAATTAAATTGCAAACAACGTGAAAGCACCGTCACAGGCATTTTTTGAGGGTCGGTAGTCGCCAAGATAAACTTAACGTGCGCAGGTGGCTCTTCTAGCGTTTTAAGCATCGCATTGAATGAGCTACGGCTGAGCATATGCACTTCATCGATAATATAGACTTTAAAGCGCCCCGCAGTAGGTGCGTATTGAGCGTTATCTAACAAATCGCGCATATTATCGACTTGCGTATTTGAAGCGGCATCCACCTCAATTAAATCAATAAACCGACCTTTATCGATATCCACACAAGCCGAACAAACACCACATGGATGCGCAGTAATGCCAGTTTCACAATTGAGGGATTTAGCTAAGATACGTGCAATCGTTGTTTTGCCAACGCCGCGAGTACCAGTGAGCAAATAAGCATGATGCAAGCGTTGTTGTTCAAGCGCATTGGTCAGGGCGCGAACAACGTGCTCTTGGCCGATTAATGTTTCAAATGACTTAGGGCGCCATTTGCGCGCGAGAACTTGGTAACTCATCGAATATATAGCTCAATAAATAAGGTCTTAACTTTAGCTTAATTTACCGCACAACGGCTAAAAAATTACGGGGCGTTTGGCAAATAACAATCGCTGTTTAATCATGATGGTTTTTTGTAAAACGATAGGAGGCGAGCCCAACCCCCGGCACTTGCTTAATAGTTGTGGCTGCTTCCTTCCGGACCTGACCAGGT
>JBMSSY010000039.1:0-10709 GCA_049424605.1 Candidatus Methylopumilus sp. | reverse complement strand
CCATGGCCCATTCTGAAGCGATATGTGCGAGCATGCCATTGTCTGTCCACATTTCCTCATGCGCTGGCACAAAGTGGTTATGTGCAATCACATCTACATATAAATGGCTGGCGTAGCCAATCGCGATGGCGAGTTCTTCTTCACTCTCGGCCCGCGCCAGTAAATTGTGCGCGTGCTGCCAATCGTGTGTGGATTTAAAATGTTTGGAGACGATTGCTAAGTCAGGCAAGCAAGCGCCAGCCATCACTAAGTCGGGGAAGTTTTGCACCGCTTTTCGCAGCCTTGGATCTAATGCGGGCATTGCCCACAATAATGAATGTGCAAAATACAGATGCGTCATCAAGCCCCATGCATGGGCATCAGCCGTATATAAAATAATTGGAAGCGTCCAACACAGCTTGTATAAATGCTTTTTCATGAGTATGCAATTTGCCGTGCCGACGTTAAAGTAGTGTGAAGTTTTGATGATGGTATGATGACAATCAATATCGCATAGACTTGTTTGTTATACTGCACGCCGAGTTTTGAATCTAATATTGAGGAAGCTATGGAAAGTCCATTTAAGGGTAAAACGGGATTACGTCGATTAATTAACGCCTTTGGCTATTCGATGGAAGGCCTGTCGGCAGCTTATAAGAATGAAGATGCGTTTAGACAAGAGTTACGTTTAGCTTTGGTGTTGATTCCTTTGGCAGCCTATCTTGGCCACACTGGCCTAGAGCGTGCGGTGATGATAGCCTGTGTTTTTTTAGTGGTGATTGTTGAGTTGCTTAACTCCTCAGTGGAAGCCACCGTCGATCGTATTTCACTCGATCATCATTTACTGGCTAAGCGTGCAAAAGACATTGGTAGCGCGGCGGTGTTGCTCAGCTTAATCAACCTAATCGTGGTTTGGAGTTTGCTGATTTTCCCCGTTTGATAACAGAATGATGACAATTCATATGATTGTCATAAAGCATCGCTAACATTCACCATGTTAGCGACCGTGATCGCGGCGCCGTGACTAAGGCCGTAACATTGAAAATTCTATTTATCTCTGATGTTTATTTTCCTCGTATCAATGGTGTTTCTACCTCTATCCGAACCTTTGTAAAACAAATGCAAGCCATGGGTCATACCGTGCATTTGATTGCGCCTGAATACGGTGTTGAGACTGACGATGAAGCTTGGATTAAGCGCATCCCAGCGCGCAGTATTTACTTTGATCCCGAAGATAAACTGATGAAGTATGGCATCGCCTTAGATGGTTTAATTGCACTGCGTAATGAAAAATATGACATCGTGCATATCCATACGCCATTCGTTGCCCACTACTTAGGCTTAAAGTTAGCGCACCTATTGGATGTGCCTTGTGTTGAGACTTATCACACTTTCTTTGAAGATTACCTACATCACTATCTGCCATTCATTCCTAAAGGCATCGCACGTGGCATGGCGCGATTGATTTCTCGCCGCCAATGCAACGCGGTGGATGCCATTGTGGCGCCATCACAGCCTATGCTGGATGTGCTAAGAGGCTATGGCGTGAAATCTAAAGCAGTCGTTGTCCCTACTGGCTTGCAAGCACACAGCTTTGCCAAGGCAGACGGCGCAGCATTTAGAGCTCAATATGGCATTGCTGCTGATAGGCCGATGGCTTTATTTGTTGGCCGTGTCGCCTTTGAAAAGAACATCACTTTCTTGCTACACATGTGGGTGGAATTGCTTAAAAAACAATCGAATGCACTCTTAGTGATTGCTGGCGAAGGCCCTGCTGAAGCCAGTCTGCATGCCTTAAGCAAAGAGTTGAATCTTGAAGATCATATTAAATTTATTGGATATTTAGACCGCAATACAGAGCTCAATGCCTGTTATCAAAGTGCAGATGTGTTTGTGTTTTCTTCTATGAGTGAAACGCAAGGCTTGGTCTTGCTAGAAGCGATGGCGCAAAGCACGCCTGTGGTTGCTATTGCCGAATTGGGGACTAAATCCATTCTGATTGAAGGCGAGGGCGCTTTAATTGCACCGCATGATGCGGTGTTGTTTGCTGACAGGGTTTGTAGCTTATTGAGCAATCCTTCACAAAGCAAGGCCTTAGGTCGGGCGGCCTATCACTATGCGAAAACTCGTTGGACGGATAGCGCGCAAGCTGAACGTATGATTAATTTCTATCAGGATGTTGTGACCTCAATCTAAAATAAGCAGCAATAAAAAAGCTGGCCTAGGCCAGCTTTTTTATTGCCTGTACAGGGACTTAACCAAAACGACCAGTAATATAGTCTTCTGTTTCTTGACGTTGCGGTTTAATAAAAATTTCATCCGTTTTGCCAAACTCAATCAACTCACCAAGATACATATAAGCAGTAAAGTCAGAGCAACGCGCGGCTTGTTGCATATTGTGCGTCACAATCGCGATGGTGTAGTCTTCTTTCAGATGGTGTATTAGCTCTTCAATTTTACCTGTTGAGATAGGGTCTAGCGCTGAGGTTGGTTCATCAAGCAACAAAATATCAGGTTTGTTCGCAATCACGCGAGCAATACATAAGCGCTGCTGTTGGCCGCCAGATAGTGATAAACCGCTTTGATTTAGCTTGTCTTTAACCTCTGTCCATATCGCCGCTTTGCTTAGCGCCCATTCAACGCGGTCATCCATTTCGGCTTTGGATAATTTTTCATATAAGCGCACACCAAAAGCAATATTTTCATAAATCGACATCGGAAACGGTGTTGGTTTTTGGAACACCATGCCAATACGAGATCTGAGTAGGTTCAAGTCTTGTTTTGGGTTAAGAATATTTTCGCCATGGAAATTAATCTCGCCTTTAGCCACTTGGTTTGGGTAAAGGTCATACATTCTGTTAAGGGTGCGTAGTAGGGTGGATTTACCACAGCCTGATGGCCCGATAAATGCAGTGACGTGCTTATCCATCACGTCAAAGCTAATATTCTTCAAGGCATGATAAGCGCCATAAAAGAAATTTAAGTCTCTAATTTCAAGTGCATTATTAGCAGAATTTAATTGAGGGGCAGAGTGACTCATGTTTTGTTTTTCTGTTGTGACGTTCAATTTAATCTCCATACCCACTTATCCTCTAGTTTTATCGCGGAAAAATACCCGCGCTAATATATTTAAGCTTAAAACACCTAATGTAATTAACAATGCACCACCCCAAGCTAAGCCCACCCAATTGTCGTAAGGACTCATCGCAAATTGGAAAATCACCACAGGTAAGTTGGCAAGCGGCGCGTTCATATTAAGTGAATAGAATTGATTGCTTAGTGCGGTAAAAAGTAATGGTGCTGTTTCGCCGCTGACGCGCGCCAGAGCCAGCAGTACGCCTGTCATTACGCCACTTTTAGCCGCTCTTAACACAATCATTAATGATACTTTCCACTTGGGAGCGCCCAAGGCATAACCAGCTTCTCTTAGACTGCCCGGCACAAGGCGTAACATATTTTCTGTGGTTCTCACCAACACAGGAATCGCAATCAGGGTTAAGGCAATGCTGCCTGCCCAGCCAGAAAAGTGTTGTGCTTGTGCGACCACCAATGCATAAACAAATAAACCAATTACGATGGATGGCGCTGATAGCATAATATCTGTCACAAATCGGGTGATAGAAGCGATACGGCTTTTATCGCCATACTCTGATAAATAGATGCCAGCTAATACGCCAATTGGTGTGCTAATCAGGGTGCAACTGCCTACCATCATCAAGCTACCAACAATCGCATTTTGTAAGCCGCCACCTGGGGTGCCGGGTGCTGGGGTGCTGGCGGTAAACATGGCCCAATTGACTGAAGAGAATCCCTTAACAAATAACACGCTTAGAATCCACAGCAGAAAAAACATACCGATGCTCATGGCAATCATGCATAAAGTGAGCGCGATATTATTGATTCTTTTTCTACTCGCCAATATGGCTCTTTTGCTACTTAAAACGTCGCTCATGATTTAGCTCCTTGTTTCTTTTCCATTTGCAGCAACATCAGTTTGGCAAGGGATAGTATGGTGACGGTGATGACAAAAAGTGCCAATCCTAGAGCAAACAATGAGGAGAAATGCAGCCCAGGCTCTGCTTCGCCAAATTGGTTGGCAAGGGTAGAAGCAATCGAACTGCCAGGGGCAAATAAAGAAGGCAAGATGCGCTGTGCATTACCAATCACGAAGGTGACCGCCATGGTTTCGCCTAATGCGCGTCCCAGACCCAACATAATCCCACCCACAACGCCTGCTTTTGTGTAAGGCAAAATAATGTGTCTGGCGACTTCCCAAGTGGTGCAACCTAGACCATAAGCAGACTCTTTCAGCACAGGCGGCACAATTTCAAACACATCGCGCATCACCGCTGCAATAAATGGCAGTATCATCAGCGCAAGTATCAAACCTGCACAAAGCATACCGATGCCGTTGGGTGCGCCAGAAAATAAGGTGCCTATATAGGGCAGTTTACCTAATGAAGCTGCCAGCGCTGGCTCTACATGATCTGCAAAAACTGGTGCGAAGATAAATAGACCAAACATTCCGTAAATAATCGATGGAACCGCCGCTAGAAGCTCGACTGCAACGCCTAATGGGCGGCGCAAGCTTAATGGGCAAATTTCAGTTAAAAATAAGGCAATACCAAAACTTAATGGTGTTGCAATCAGCAGGGCAATCAATGATGAAACCAAGGTGCCATAAATGGAAATCAGACCACCAAACTTTTGTTTGTTGATATCCCAGTCAGCGCTGAAAAAGAAGCCTAAGCCAAATTGATTTAATGCAGGAATAGCGTTGATGACCAATGAAATAATAATACCCAACAGCACAATCAAAACAAACAAAGCGGAGAATTGGGACACAATGTGAAACACCGCATCTTGAATACGCTGAACTCTTGACGTTTTGTCATTGCGAATTGAAGACTGTTGTGAATTAGAAATGGTGTTCATAAGATCCATAATTTCATTGGGTTAGAATATGAAGAGAAGTCCCTAAGGACTTCTCTTTTGACTGCTTTTACAGATTACTTAGTAATCACTTGAGACCAAACAGTTTTCTCAATGTAGTTAATTGTTTCGTCAGGAAGTGGCACATAGTCCAAGTCTGTTGCAAGTTGTTTGCCTTGTTTTAAACCAAAGTCAAAAAACTTCATCACTTCAGCCGCTTTTGCTTTGTCTGAAGGATTTTTGTACATCACAATAAACGTTGCACCAGTGATAGGCCATGCATTTGCACCTGAAGCATTGGTAATGAATGTTGCCATACCTGGGAATTTAGTCCAGTCAGTACCAGAAGCTGCTGCTGCAAATGTTTTGTCATCAGGTAATACATATTTACCATCAGCATTTTGTAGTGATACGTAAGTCATGTTGTTCTTTTTAGCAAATGCATATTCTACATAGCCAATTGAATTCTTAACGCGTGATACGTTAGCAGCAACACCTTCATTGCCCTTGCCACTCACAGTAGAAGTTGCAGGCCAGTTAACTGTCTTACCGAAGCCAACTTCTTCTTTCCATGCTGGGCTGACTTTTGAAAGATAGTTAGTGAAAATCGCTGTTGTACCAGAGCCGTCAGAACGTGTAACCACATTGATCACATTTGCTGGAATGTTTAAGCCTGGGTTCAAAGCAAGAATACGTTTGTCATTCCAAGAGATAATCACGCCTTGGAAAATTTTAGCGAGTACGTCAGCAGACAATTTCAACTCGCCAGGTTTAACACCTTCCAAGTTAACCACTGGCACTACACCACCAACGATAGCTGGGAATTGCACTTGGCCTTTAGCTTGTAAGTCTTCTACTTTAACAGGGTCATCTGTTGCACCAAAATCAACTGTTTTTGCGTTGATTTGTTTAATGCCGCCACCAGAACCAATTGACTGGTAGTTTAAGTTGTTACCAGTTTTTGCTTTGTATGCTTCTGACCATTTTGATAAAACTGGGTAGATGAATGAAGAGCCCGCGCCAGTCATTTCCGCTGCAGATGCTGTTAGAGTTGCCGTGGCTGTCGCTGTTAACAGAACAACAGACAATGCTTTTTTCAAATTAAAATTCATGAATTTCTCCAGATTGTTGAGTCTTATAAAACAGCGTCTAGAATAGGGTAGTAATATTACATTTTTGTGACATTTTGTGCGAAACATTATGTGGCGATTTTTGATTTATTTTGTGTGAATTCTGAGCCCATGCTGTTTGATGTATAATTTACGGTTAATTCAATGTTGATAAGCGGTCATGGAAGCAGAACAACTCAATCAAATTGCCTATCGTATTAGCGATCTCGCTGAGCGCCAACACGCGCTTCGGGGGTATCTTTGACTTTGAAACCAAGCAACAACGTCTAGAAGAAGTAAGTCAGCTTTTAGAAGATCCCAAGATTTGGAATGACAACGAACGTTCACAAAAGCTAGGCAAAGAGCGCCGTGAGCTTGAGGCGCTGGTTAAATCTTTAGTCGAGATTGATGCAGGCATTCGTGACGCTGCTGAGCTTTTTGAGATGGCAAAAGACGAGGCTGATGAACAGACCTTGTTAAGCATAGACGCAGATAGCTTGCAGTTGCAAAAACAACTCGAAAGCATGGAATTTCGTCGCATGTTTTCCAACCCTATGGACCCTAACAACTGCTTTATGGATTTTCAATCTGGCAGTGGCGGCACTGAGGCGCAAGATTGGGCTTCGATGTTGCTTCGTATGTATTTGCGCTATTGTGAGCGCAAGGGCTTTAAAGTTGAGGTGTTGGAAGAGTCTGAAGGTGATATCGCTGGCATTAAAAGCGCATCGCTTAAAGTTTCTGGCGAATATGCTTATGGCTATTTGCGTAGCGAGTCTGGCGTGCATCGCTTAGTGCGCAAATCGCCATTTGACTCGGGTAACCGCCGTCATACTTCGTTTGCTAGCGTGCAAGTGTTTCCTGAGATTGATGATTCGATTGAAGTGGATATTAATCCCGCCGATTTGCGGATTGACACTTACCGTGCCAGTGGCGCTGGCGGTCAGCACATTAATAAGACTGATTCGGCGGTTCGTATTACGCATATCCCAACTAATACCGTGGTGCAGTGTCAAAACGACAGATCGCAACACCGCAATAAAGCTGAAGCCATGAATATGTTAAAAGCGCAGCTTTATCAGTTGGAGCTCAATAAGCGTAATGAAGAAAAACAAGCTTTAGAAGATGCGAAAACAGACATCGGCTGGGGTCACCAAATCCGTAGCTATGTGCTGGACCAATCACGCATTAAAGATTTACGTACCAATGTTGAAATAGGCAATACTCAAGGAGTGCTTGATGGCGACCTTGACCCATTTATATCTGAAAGTTTAAAGCAGGGAGTTTGAAGTGACTGAACATCTAAATCCGCCGTTGCAAGACGAAAACCATGTGATTGCCGAGCGTCGTGAAAAGCTAAAAGCGATTCGTGCTAAGGGTGTTGCATTCCCTAACGACTTTAAGCCTGAGCACTTCGCGGCGGACTTGCATCAGCAATATGGCGAACTGGAAAACGAGGCCTTAGAAGCTAAATCTGTGACTGTTAAAGTCGCTGGCCGCATGATGCTTAAACGGGTCATGGGTAAAGCCAGCTTTGCTACTGTGCAAGACCGTTCTGGTCGTGTTCAACTGTTTATTTCTAAAGATAATATAGGCGAAGAAATTTACGAGTCTTTTAAACACTGGGATTTAGGCGATATTATCGCTGCCGTTGGGGTGGTGTTTAAAACCAAAACAGGCGAGCTTTCTATTAAGGTCAGCGAGTTGCGTTTGCTCACCAAATCACTGCGTCCCTTACCTGAAAAATTCCACGGCTTGGCTGATCAAGAGATTAAATACCGGCAACGCTATGTCGATATGATTGTGTCTGAAGAAACGCGTAACACCTTTAAAGCGCGTAGCAAGATTGTTTCAGCGATTCGTCAGTTTATGGTCGACAACGAGTTTTTAGAAGTCGAAACGCCCATGTTGCATCCAATTCCAGGTGGTGCATCAGCGAAGCCTTTTGTCACGCATCACAATGCTTTAGATATGCAAATGACCTTGCGTATTGCGCCAGAGCTTTACTTAAAGCGCTTGATTGTGGGTGGCTTTGAGCGCGTATTTGAAGTCAATCGCAACTTCCGTAATGAAGGCGTCAGTGTTAGACATAACCCAGAATTCACCATGATGGAGTTTTACGCGACTTATACCGACTATCAATGGTTGATGGACTACACCGAAAACTGTATTCGCACCGCAGCGATAGCCGCTTGCGGTACCGCCACTTTGCAATACCAGGGGCGTGAGTTAGATTTTAGCAAGCCATTCCAACGCCTCACCATTGTAGGCGCCATTAACAAATACGCGCCGCAATATACTGCTGAGCAATTGCTTGATGAAGCTTTCTTACGCAAAGAGCTACTCAAGTATGGCGTAAAAGCATTTGACCATGCAGGTTTGGGCGCTTTGCAATTAGCCTTGTTTGAAGAAACAGCCGAGAGCCAATTGTGGGAGCCCACTTATATTATCGACTACCCAATTGAAGTATCGCCATTAGCCCGTGCTTCAGACAGCAATCCAGAAATTACCGAGCGTTTTGAGTTGTTTATCACTGGTCGCGAAATCGCCAATGGTTTTTCAGAGTTAAATGATGCTGAAGATCAAGCGGCACGCTTCCATGCACAAGTAGCAGCCAAAGAAGCTGGCGATGATGAAGCCATGTATTACGATGCAGACTTTATCCGTGCCTTGGAATACGGCATGCCGCCAACAGGCGGTTGTGGTATTGGCATAGACCGCTTGGTGATGCTGCTCACCGATAGCCCAAGTATCCGTGACGTGATTTTATTTCCACATATGCGTAAAGAGATTTAGGGCATATAGCCAAGTACAAGGCCAATCAAGCCGCTGCTGACAATCACCAGTAGCGTGTTGACCTTAAACTTAGTCAGTGCAATAAAGGCTAAGCTAGCGATGATTAACCCAGCAATGTTGAGTTGCTGGGTTTTTTCTTGCCAAAACGTATGTAGCGCAAAAAAGCAGGCCAAGTTCAAAATCACTCCCACTACCGCGGCAGTAATGGCAGTTAAGGGCGCGGCTAGTTTAATCTGACTGCGCGTTGTTTCAATAAACGGCGCACCTAAAAAAATCATCACAAAGCTAGGCAGAAAAGTGAATAAGGTAGCAACGCTTGCGGTAGCTAAGCCAGAAACCCATAGTGATGCGCTTGGTAGCGCATGGTTCACCCAGCCACTGACGAAGCTAATAAAAGTAATCACCATAATCAAAGGGCCGGGCGTGGTTTCTCCCAAGGCCAAACCATCTATCATTTGCGTGGCTGAAATCCAATGATAATGCTCCACCGCGCCTTGATAAACATAAGGTAACACCGCATAAGCACCACCAAATGTTAATAATGCCGCTTTGCTAAAGAATAAAGCGGTTTGGCTGAGTAAATGCGACAAGCCAAATAGATGCACCAGCCAATAAAACAAGCCGCCACCTAATACCAAACCAAAAATCAGCGTATTGGCTAAATGATTAAAACGATATTTGGCATGCTCAGGAATCCGCGTGTGGTCATCAATAATCGCAGGTAAGTGCGCCGTATTTGCCGCGACTTGGTGGCTGGCGACTTTAAACACCTCTGGCACCCAATGGCTGGCTACCCAACCTATGCAAGCGGCTAGCAACACAATCAAAGGGAAGGGCAGTTTAAAAAACACAATGCCGATAAAAGAAAGCGCCGCCATTGCCAGCAATAAAGGATGTTGCAAGGTGCGTGAACCTATGCGGTAAGCCGCAAATAATACAATCGCCACTACCGCAGGCTTAACGCCGCTAAAGATATTTTGCATCAGCGGCAAATCCCCATATTGCATATACACCACACCTAAACCAATCAATATAAAGAATGAGGGCAAGATAAATAGCAATCCAGCGATTAAGCCACCTAAAGTTTTGTGCATTAACCAGCCGATATAAATCGCTAACTGTTGCGCTTCTGGCCCTGGTAGCAACATACAAAAATTCAGCGCGTGTAAAAAGCGCGCTTCTGAAATCCAGCGTTTTTCTACCACCAACTGTTGATGCATGATGGCAATCTGCCCAGCAGGGCCGCCAAAGCTAATCAAGCCTAGTTTCAGCCAATAGAGAAAAGCCTGTTTTAAAGTGATATGAGGCATGTCATCCGCCTGTCAAAAAGTAAGAGTAATTTATGCAAAAGCTAAATTAGCTGGAATCATAAAGCATAAGCCTCGCAGAGGTGTTGTTGTATTTTCACAACACAAACCAACTAAATCGCATTTTGTCATTTAACTGTAATAATTGACCAGCACAATCGCTCCCGTACTAGAAAGCTTAGTAAAAAAATTTTTGTTTTGTTGTTTTATTTTTGATTTTTAACCGGGAGTATTTATGAAATCTATCAAAATGCGTGGCATCTGTGCTGCGGTAACTGGTGCTTTGTTGTTCGGCTTCGGCGCGAATGCAATGGCTGACTCATCTGTTGATATTGTTAATGCCTTGATTGCTAAAGGCGTGTTGACTGAAGAAGAAGGTGCTTTGATTACTAAAGGCGCTAAAGAAGAAAAAGCAGCAACTGCTGCTGCAATTAAAAAAGCTGGTAAGTTGAAAATTTCTGACGCGATTGATAACGCTGATATTTATGGCGACGTACGTGTTCGTCACGAATATCGCACAGCTACTAACCAAGAAGCTAATGCAAATACTGCAGCATATTTACCATCATATTCTGGATCTGTGGGTGGT
>JBMSSY010000038.1:0-10936 GCA_049424605.1 Candidatus Methylopumilus sp. | reverse complement strand
GCCAGGAGTTACGCGGTACTGTTTACCGCCAGTCTTGATGACTGCATACATGATTAAGCCTCGTTTGCTACGCATTCAAATGAACTGCGCATTATACGTAAAATTCGGACTTAAGCAAATACAAAATCCGCTTTATCTAAAAAACCTTAAGCGATGAAATCAAGGCAGCAACAATATTTTACCTCAAGCCTAGATATCACAGCCTATATCACCAGCTTTTTAGCAGCCAAAACATGCAAAAAGTGCGGCAAGCATAGGCTTAACAATGCTAGAATTAGACCAAATTTTATTGGTAGCTTTAAGTGTCACTCACCCTTATTCAATCGAGCATTGCGGACGACATGCGTGCCGTCGACGACGTCATCCGAAAATCTTTGCATTCCGAAGTCGTTCTCATCAATCAAGTTGCCGACTACATTATCAATAGTGGCGGCAAACGATTGCGCCCAGCGCTAGTGCTTTTATCGGCAGGGGTGTTTGGCAAGATTGAATCTCAGCATCACATTCTCTCCGCGGTTGTGGAGTTCATTCATACCGCCACACTATTACATGATGATGTCGTGGATGAGTCCTCTATGCGTCGTGGTCGTGCAACTGCCAACACCCTCTTTGGCAATGCTGCCAGTGTGTTAGTCGGCGATTTTGTTTATTCTCGCGCCTTCCAAATGATGGTGAGCGTTCAAAATATGCGCGTGATGGATATTTTGGCTGAAGCAACCAATATCATTGCTGAAGGTGAAGTATTGCAGTTACTCAATATCAACGATGCTGATATTAGCGATGAAGACTATCTTCGCGTGATCCATTATAAAACGGCTAAGCTGTTTGAGGCCGCCACCAGATTAGGCGCTGTGATTTGCCAAGCCTCGCCACAAGATGAGCAAGCCATGGCGGAATACGGGATGCGCTTAGGCACAGCATTTCAACTGATTGATGATGTACTAGATTTAAGCGGTGATAGCGAAGATATCGGTAAAAATCTGGGCGATGATATTGCTGAGGGCAAGCCTACATTACCGCTACTTTATGCCATGAGAAATGGCAATGAAGCGCAAGCGCATTTGATTCGTAAGGTCATCGAACAGGGCGGTTTAGATGATTTAGCCGCGGTGATTCAGGCGGTTAATGAAACTGGTGCTTTAGAATATGTAAGAGGCGTTGCCAAACAAGAAGCCAAGCTTGCTTGCCAAGCCATTGCCCATTTACCACAAACCCCGCAGCATCAGTCATTGATTGACTTAGCGGAGTTTGCGGTGGCACGCAGCTATTAATTAAACATAATCGGTTCGCCGCTTTCGGCATTGAAATAAGTTAATTGAGCGCAGGCATTTTTGCCGTTAGTCAGGGTGCCATTAAACAGTGATTCGCCATCCACATCTACCACGGCATAACCACTGTGATACAAGGTCACTTCAGCTTCTTGACGACCTAAGCGCATCGCATAGATCAAATAATCATCGGTTTCTTCTTCATTAAACACTTCCCAATTTTTATGCCCAGTTAACTCGGCCATCCAATTAGGCAAGTCCACTTCCACACGGCAGACAACAGGCTTAATCCAAGCTTCCACTTGGGCTTCATCCATCTCTAAAATAGATGTATCTATATTTGACTCAGGGCGCATACAATCTTTTCCTTACGATACTTTTGTATATTATATATTGGTGACTATTATTTGCATTTCAATAGTCAACATAATTGATAAAGTTGCCCTCATATAGTTTCGATGAGAATATGGCATCGCTAGTGACCAAAAAATAAACCCAACAAAATAAACTCAAGAAAATCATCATGTCTGAAATCCTTACTTTTATAGCGCATTATTCAACCATCTTCATTATCCTCGCCAGCCTGTTTGGGCTTGTGATTGGCAGCTTTTTGAATGTAGTGATTCACAGACTGCCCATCATGATGACGCAGCAATGGCGCGAACAATGCGATGCGCTTAATGCAATGGAAAATACACCAAAATCGTCTGCTAAAAAATATAATTTAATCTACCCACGATCAGCTTGTCCGCATTGCCAAAAAACCATTGCGGCCTGGCATAACGTCCCTGTTGTCAGCTTTTTGTTACTGGGCGGCAAATGCAATCAATGTAAAGCGCCGATTAGCTGGCGTTATCCAGCCGTTGAGCTCTTCAGCGCGATACTGGTAGGGCTGATTGCAAGCAAATTCGGCTATTCGCTGCATACCTTGGCGGCTTCAATATTCACGCTTGCGCTTTTAACGCTGACTTTCATAGATTTAGATACTCAACTTTTACCTGATGACATCACACTGCCACTACTCTGGCTAGGTTTGCTTTTTAATCTGCATAATGGATTTACCGACCTTGAATCCGCAGTGATAGGCGCTGCAGCTGGCTACTTAATACTATGGACTATTTTTTGGGCATTCAAACTCATCACTGGCAAAGAAGGCATGGGCTATGGCGACTTTAAAATGCTGGCTGCGATAGGCGCATGGTTTGGCTGGGCAATGCTTCCAGCCGTTATTCTGTTAGCATCGGTGGCAGGCGCGACGATTGGTATAGGCTTAATTGTATTTGCACAGCATGGCAGAACCACCGCCATCCCTTTTGGGCCTTATCTCGCACTCGGTGGTATCGCTGCTTTGTTTTTTGGCAGTACACTTTCACACATCTATTGAGACAATTCAGCATGTATATCGTTGGCATGACAGGCGGCATAGGTAGCGGCAAAAGCGAAGCAGCGAAATGCTTTGCTGAGCTTGGCGTACCGGTGGTTGATGTCGACATCATTAGCCATGAATTAACTAGGGCAGGACAACCCGTCTTACAAGAAATCGTTCAAGTATTTGGGCAGGAGATTTTAAACAGCGACGGAAGTCTTAATCGTGCGACTTTGCGTCAAAAGATTTTTGAAGATACAGGGGCAAGAAAGTCTTTAGAAAATATCCTGCATCCAGCCATTTATAATCAAGCAATCGCGGCATTGCAAAAGAATGCCAGCGCACCATACCAAATCCTAGCGATTCCACTTTTATTTGAAAATCAACGCTATTTAAACATCATCAATCGCAGCTTGGTGATAGACAGCACCCCAGAGATGCAAATATCCAGAGCCAGCCAACGCGACGGCCTGAGCAATGCTGCTATACAACAGATTATTGATGTGCAAATGCCGCGGGCACAGCGCAACGCAATGGCGGATGACATCATTTTAAATCAAGGATCAGTGCAAGCACTTAAAGAAAAAATTAAGCAACTTCATCAGCAATATATGAATGCTTGCGTAATTAATCAATCAAATCCATAATCTGCCATACATAAGTGTTTAATAGAAATAGTTAAGCGAAAATCTAAAGTGGCGATTTACGAATTCCCTTTCAATGAAAGAATCAGAACACTGCTACGCCTAGAGGATTTATTCTCCAAGGTTTTGCTGAATATCGCATCAGAACACCCCAGCCATCACCATAACGCCATCGTATCTTTCTTCCAAATTCTAGATATTATTGATCGCACAGACTTAAAAAACGATTTACTACAAGAGCTAGAGCGTCAAAAAATAATCATGACTAGCTTGGTTGGTAACCCCAATATTGCGTCTGAAATCCTACAGCCAATTTTGGACAAAATCATTGGTACATCAGCGCGTTTGAGAACAATTAACACTAAAATTGGCCAACCTCTAAAAGAAAATGAATGGCTGATGTCGATTAAACAAAGGGCAGTGATTCCAGGCGGTCTTTGTGAGTTTGATTTACCTTCTTATCATTACTGGCTAGAAAGTCCAGCAGCCGATAGAAAACAAGATTTGGAAAAATGGCTAGGCCATGTCACACCAATATATGACGCCCTTGCCATTGTATTAAGCATTGTCAGGGGTAGCGGTAATGGCGTTTCCAATATCGCGAATAAAGGTGCTTATCAACAAATGCTAGGCACGGCCAAACCTGCGCAAATGCTCAGAGTGAAAGTGGACGATAGCTTAACTTGCTATCCAGAAATTAGTGCCAATAAATATGCAATTAATATCCGCTTTATCTCCATGAGCCGCACTGAAAAACCACACCCATGTGAACAAGATATTCCTTTCTCAATGACCTTAGGTAATCTTTAAGACTTATCGCTTGCTATGGAATCCACTCAAAAGAAACGCTTAGTGCCATGTCCTGAATGTGGCGCACTTTCAGAATTTAGTCCCAATAATTCATTTAGGCCTTTTTGCTCTGAGCGCTGCAAAATGATTGATTTGGGCATTTGGGCAAGTGAAGGCTATCGCATTGAAACGCCAATCACTGATCAAGACCTAGATACGGAAGACCTCAATTAATATGCCTTGGACAAAAGCCAGTTGCTTTTTAGCTTTATGCTTGCTGATACTCACTAGCTGTGGCAAACCAACGCCGCCCATCAGAATAAGCGACAACTGGGTGCGTGCAACGGCTGAGGGGCAAGAGGTGGGCGCTGCTTACATGACCATGACCAGCACAAGCGATACGCGCTTAATCAAAGTGGAAAGCTCAGTTTCAGAGAGTGTAGAAATCCACAGCATGCTAATGGAAAATGGCGTGATGAAAATGCGCATGCTTGAAACGTTGGACTTAAAAGCTAACATTCCCAATAAACTGGCGCCTAGTGGATTTCACCTGATGTTATTTGACTTAAAAAAACCTTTAGTCGCAGGCCAACAAGTCAACTTTACTTTGCACTTCAAAAATCCAGCAGGTAAAGAAAGCTTGCTCAATATCACCAGCCCAGTTCTGGCTGAACAACCCTAGCGCTAGCGATTAGCTTGGGCGGTAAATGGTATCTGCACCCGCTCAATCTGTTTGCCTGTATTAATCTCAATGAGCATCAGCCAGTCACTGCGCCCTTGCACACACAAAGGCAAAGTAACTTCCGCCTGCCAATCTGAGCGCTGATGGCTGGGTATCAGTCGGTAGCGATTAAGCCCCATCTGCATAGTCTGCATCGCAAAATCAATATGCACATCTTGGATATTTTCAGGCTGTTTAAAATGCAAACTCAAGTGCAAAGGCTGCATCACACTTGGCGTTTCAGCAAAACGTACTGTCAATCTATCATTGCCACAGCCTTGCTTAATATCGTCACAAGGCAAACTGATGATGGATGCATCATTAGGCTTAGCGCTATACCAGCCAAGCGCCGCCAGCAAGGCAATCATTCCAACAGCCATCATCAAAAAGCGCTTAGGCATTTATTCCCACACCGCACGTTGCATGGCAATACCATGAGCCCCTGCCTGCCACGCGTTTTTTAATTCGGCATATTGCATACCGCCCAAGGCGTAAACAGGCAAAGGATAATCTTGTTTAAGGGCTGCAAAATTAGCCCAACCCATGCCTTGCGATGCTGGGTGGCTAAGTGTTGGTAACACTGGCGAGAGCAATACAAAATCTAAATTTAAATCTGCTGCCTGCGCCATTTCTTGGGCGTTATGGCAGGAGGCTGAAACCAACAATCCTGCTGGCTTCTCATGTAACTGCATCAAGGCATAGCGATTGAGATGTACCCCATCCGCACCAGCCTTTAGCGCATCCTCAATATCAGCATTGACGACCACTCTAGCGCCATATGGATGAGCAAGCGCAATCACCCGTTTTGAAAACGCAAGTAAATCAGCGCCATTCAAGTGCTTTTCACGTACCTGAATTAACTTTAATCCCGATTTTAATTGTGCCGCTAAAGCGGTAAAAAAAGCCTGTTCACCCATTGCTTGCATATGCGTAATCGCGCAAATGGCTGGCAAACTTAAAGCGCTTAACAGCGGGATATTGGCTGGCAACATAGGCTCAACCGTTAAGTGCGCAGGATTTTGCCAGCTTAATTGCTGGCCTTCTCTACCGACAGGCTCACCCTGCCATGATTTAACAATAAAAAAGTGTAGCTTGACTGTTTTTTCTGGGTAATCAAAACTGCGAACCAGCCATGGATAAGCCTCGGTAGCATGCACAGCCAGCTCCTCATCAAGCTCACGTTGCAAAGCCTCAAGCGGCGTTTCACCCTGCTCAATCTTGCCGCCAGGAAACTCCCACCAACCAGCCCAAGCCTTGCCCGCAGGGCGATTGCCCAATAACACCATGCCGTCTTCCCGCATCAATACTGCCACAGCGGCATGCACGATTTCTTGCGCGCTCAATTGGTTTCGCTCAAGATGATGACTTGCACTGAGCCAAGGCCTGACGGCCAGCATAATCGCGTGCAAATTGATAAGCAACGCGGCCACTGCGCGCGCCGCGGGTTAAAGAAAAAGTTAATGCCGCGCGCCTGACTTCGTCTGTCATCTCCGCAAGCCCATATTGCTTTAACCAATAAGCGGCGACAGTTAAGTATTCATCTTGGTCAAAAGCATAGAAAGACAGCCACAAACCAAAACGCTCAGATAGCGATACTTTTTCTTCTGAACTTTCGCCTGGGCGAATTTCTTCACCCACATATTGAGTCTCTAAATTTTCCGCCATAAATTCAGGCATCAGATGACGACGATTTGAGGTGGCATAGACCACAACATTATCTGAAGCGGTAGCAATTGAACCATCTAGCACAACCTTAAGGGCTTTGTAACCTGGGTCAGTGGCTTCAAAAGAAAGGTCATCACAAAAGATAATAAAACGCTCAGGTCTGGCGCGTAGCAAAGTCACGATTTCTGGCAAAGCCAGTAAATCTTGTTTTTCCACCTCGACAATGCGCAATCCATCTTTGGCAAACTCACTCAACAAAGCTTTAACCAAAGTGGATTTTCCTGTGCCGCGCGCACCAGTCAGCAATACATTGTTAGCAGGAAAGCCTTGCACAAACTGTGTGGTGTTGCGCACCACCTCGGCTTTTTGGGCATCAACATTACAAATCGCTTCTAACTGGATTTGATGTGGATGGGTGACGGCTTGCAGATAACCACGCCCATTCATCACCTGCCAACGCCAAGCAAGCGCGTTCCAATCCACCGCTTGCTGAGCCGCAGGCAAATAGGCGGCGAGTCTTTCTAAAAGAGATTCAGCGCGAACAATCAGGCTTTCAATATTAGCCATATTTAAGAGCGATAGTCCGCATTAATTTTGACGTAATCATAGGAGAAATCACAAGTCCAAACCTTTGCACTGGCATCACCACGATTGAGTACCACGCGCACCAAAATCTCAGGCGCTTTCATCACGGCAACGCCCTGCTCTTCTTGATAAGCCTGCGCACGGCCTCCATGCTCAGCCACCAGCACATCGCCTAAATAAAGCTGCATGGCATTTACATCTAGATGTTCAAGACCAGCATAGCCTATCGCCGCCAAAATACGGCCTAAATTAGGATCTGATGCAAAAAAAGCGGTTTTAATTAATGGCGAATGCGCGATAGCGTAAGCCACTTTTCGACACTCCGCCACATCGCGGCCCGCCTCAATTTGCACGGTAATAAACTTCGTCGCGCCTTCACCATCGCGCACAATCGCTTGTGCTAGCAATGTGGCAAGCTCAGTGATCGCGTCACGCAAAACTAGATAATCAGGACTATCTATCTGAATCTCATCAATGCCAGATTGCCCCGTTGCCATTACAATCAAAGCGTCATTAGTCGAGGTATCGCCATCCACAGTAATGCAGTTAAATGAGCGATTCACCGCATAATCAATCAACTTTTCCAGTGCAGGTTGGCTTATGGCCGCATCAGTTGCAATGTAACCCAGCATAGTCGCCATATTGGGATGTATCATGCCGGAGCCTTTAGAAATGCCAGTGATGCTGATGGTCTTACCGCCTAAAGTAATTTGTTTAGAATAGCCTTTAGCGACAATATCGGTGGTCATAATCGCTTCAGCCGCGTTTAACCAGTTATCTTCTTTTAGGTTGCTGATACATTCTGGCAAGCCAGCAATCACGCGGTCAACAGGCAATGGTTCTAAAATCACCCCTGTGGAAAACGGTAAAATTTGCGATGCCGATTCCGCACCCAATAAATCTGCCAGAGCCGCACAAGTCTGCTGAGCATGTTGCATGCCAGCCTCACCAGTGCCAGCGTTTGCATTACCAGTATTCACCACCAAAGCACGAATGTTGTTGCCACTGGCAAGGTGTTGTTTGCACAAAGTCACAGGCGCGGCACAGAATTGATTTTTAGTGAATACGCCAGCCACACGGGTGCCTGCACTGAGCCTAATCACTAAAAGATCCTTGCGGTTTTGCTTGCGAATATTGGCTTGTGCAAAGCCTAGCTCAACGCCTTTAATCGGCAATAAAGAGTGAGCTGCTGGCGCTGATAAATTAACTGGCATGATTAGTTCTCTGAGTCATCAATAGATATTGGGATTTTAACCGATAGATAAAACTTGCATGAAGCAAAACACATATTGTTCACATAAAAAAAGCGGCTTTAAAGCCGCTTTAAATTTAGAAACTGGTGTTATCTAACAAACGCTGATCTAAAGCGCCCATCACCTTTTCTCGCGCTTGATCGGTCATGTTCCACCATTCACGTATTTCGTCTACTGTGCGATAACAGCCCTGACAAAACCCCGTGCTGTCGTTCATGGTGCATACACCGATACAAGGTGAAACAATTTCTTCAATACTGCTCATATTGACAGCCTTTCTTAGCTCAACTTACCGTGACATTGTTTATATTTTTGACCAGAGCCGCATGGACATGGGTCGTTGCGGCCTATTTTAACGCCTTCGCGTTCAAATGGAGCGGCCTCTTCGGCTGCTGGTGCCGCTAAAGCTTCGTCATATCCAGTATGTTGATACTGTACATTTTCCAGTTCCGTTGGTTTTTCTACCGCTTCTAAATCAGCCGTGCTCTTTACCTGAACTTGCATGGTCACCTGAGTCACTTCATGTTTAACGGTGTCCAGCAAAGCAGCAAATAATTCAAATGCTTCACGCTTATATTCTTGCTTAGGATTTTTTTGCGCATAAGAGCGTAAATGAATCCCTTGGCGTAAATGATCCAAAGCCGCTAAATGTTCGCGCCAATGATTGTCCAAGCTTTGCAACATCACCGCACGCTCAAACTGACGCATAGTCTCCGCACCAGCCATTTGCTCTTTAGCCGCATAAGCCTCTTCAGCCGCAGCTTGTACCAAGTCACGCAGGGTTTCTTCGTGCAGGTCAGGATTATCTTCCAACATTTTTTGCAAATTCAATTGCAGATTAAACTCACCATGCAACACTTTATCGAGCGCAGCAACGTCCCACTGCTCTTCAACGCTGCCCGGCGGAATATAAGTTGAAATCATCTGATCAATCACATCGTGACGCATGGCAGCAATGGTTTCACCAACGTCGGTTACTTCTAACAACTCATTACGTTGTTCATAAATCACTTTACGTTGATCGTTGGCAACATCGTCATATTCTAGTAGTTGCTTACGAATATCGAAGTTGCGGCCTTCTACTTTACGTTGTGCGTTTTCAATGGCGCGAGTCACCCATGGATGCTCAATCGCCTCACCTTCAGGCATCTTTAGACGTTCCATAATCGCTGAAACACGATCAGATGCAAAAATACGCAATAATTGATCTTCAAGCGAGAGATAGAAACGGCTAGAACCTGTATCGCCCTGACGGCCTGAACGACCACGCAATTGGTTGTCTACACGACGAGACTCATGGCGTTCGGTACCAATAATATGCAAGCCACCAGCGGCTAGAACGGCATCATGGCGCACTTGCCATTCAGCTTTGATATTGGCAATCTTAGCTTGTTTCTCAGCCTCAGACAGCGCTTCATCAGCACGCACCAAATCAATCTCAGGCTCAGGATTGCCGCCCAAGACAATATCGGTACCGCGACCAGCCATATTAGTGGCAATAGTAATCACCCCTGGACGACCCGCTTGCACAATAATATGCGCTTCACGTTCATGTTGTTTTGCATTCAATACTTGATGCTCTAATTTTGCTTTGGTTAACAAATCAGCAATCAACTCTGAATTTTCAATTGAGGTGGTTCCCACCAACACTGGCTGACCACGGCCTTGGCATTCTTTAATATCCTCAATCACTGCGTTATATTTTTCACGCGCAGTACGATAGACTTTGTCCATCTGGTCTTTACGTTGCATCACGCGATGCGTTGGAATCACCACCGTTTCTAAACCGTAAATTTGGTTAAACTCGTAGGCTTCGGTATCCGCTGTACCCGTCATGCCAGAGAGTTTTCCATACATACGGAAATAATTTTGGAAGGTGATAGAAGCCAGCGTTTGATTTTCTTTTTGAATCGCAACGCCTTCTTTCGCTTCTACTGCTTGGTGCAAGCCATCAGACCAACGACGACCTGTCATCATACGGCCAGTGAATTCATCCACAATCACAATCTCACCATCACGCACCACATAATGTTGATCTTTGTGAAATAAAGATTGTGCGCGTAAAGAAGCGTATAAATGATGTACCAAGCTGATGCTAGCCGCATCGTACAAGCTGGCGCCTTGCGCTAACAAGCCTGATTGCTCTAGCAATTGCTCTGCATGCTCATGGCCTTGTTCAGACAAAATCACTTGCTGTGCTTTTTCATCAACCCAGTAATCGCCCTCGCCCTCTTCCTCGGCTTGACGAACCAACTGTGCCGCAATGCCATTCATTTGGTTGTACAAGTCTATGCTGTCATCAGCTTGGCCTGAAATAATCAGCGGTGTACGTGCCTCATCAATTAAAATTGAGTCAACTTCATCAATCAAGGCATAGCTTAAGCTGCGTTGTACGCGCTCTTCGGCGGTATACACCATATTGTCACGAAGATAATCAAAGCCAAATTCATTGTTCGTACCATAGGTGATGTCTGCGGCGTAAGCCTGTTGCTTGGCATCATGCGGCATTTGTGAAAGATTAATGCCAACCGTCAAACCCAAGAAGTTATATAGTCTAGACATCCACTCGGCGTCACGTTTTGCCAAGTAATCGTTCACGGTAATAACATGAACGCCTTTACCTGTCAGCGCATTGAGATAAGCTG
>JBMSSY010000037.1:0-11106 GCA_049424605.1 Candidatus Methylopumilus sp. | reverse complement strand
CCCCAGCACGTGCCATGCACGATACCTTCTATGTAGATGCGGCAGATTGTCGTTTAGATTATGTGTTGCGCACTCACACTTCGCCTGTGCAAGTGCATTACATGCAAGATGCCATGAAAAATAAAGCAGATATGCCGCTTAAGATTATTGCACCAGGACGTGTGTATCGTGTGGATTCTGACGCAACACATTCCCCTATGTTTCACCAAGTAGAAGGCTTATGGGTAGATGAGCATATTAGCTTCGCTAATTTAAAAGGGGTGGTGCAAGACTTCTTGCAACGCTTCTTTGAGCGTGATGATTTGCAAGTGCGTTTCCGTCCTTCATTCTTCCCATTTACTGAACCATCTGCTGAGATGGATATGAGCTGGAATGGTGGTTGGCTGGAGATTGGTGGTTGCGGTATGGTGCATCCTGAAGTGTTTAAACACGTAGGTATTGATGCTGAAAAATACCGTGGTTTTGCCTTTGGTTTAGGCGTTGAGCGTTTGACCATGCTCCGCTATGGCGTCAATGATTTACGTCATTTCTTTAATAACGACTTGCGCTTTTTGCAGCAGTTTGGGCGATAAACATGCAATTTTCTGAACACTGGTTACGTGAGTACACCAATCCTGCCATGGATACTGATGCCTTAAGTCATCTTTTGACGATGGCAGGTTTAGAAGTAGAGGCCTTGGATTCAGTGGGTGCTGAATTTAACAAGGTGGTGATTGCTGAAATTTTAACAGCAGAAAAACATCCTGATGCAGACCGTTTGCAAGTGCTAACGGTGAATGTAGGCGCTGCTCAGCCCTTGCAAATTGTCTGTGGCGCAAGCAATGCTCGTGTCGGTATTAAAGCGCCATGTGCCTTGGTTGGCGCTGTGTTGCCTGGCTTTGAAATTAAACAAGCCAAAGTGCGTGGCATTGAATCTTTTGGCATGATGTGCTCAGAAAAAGAGCTAGGTTTAGCCGCCGAAAGTGCAGGGATTCTTGAACTGCCAGCAGACGCTCCAGTTGGTCAGGATATTCGCCAATTTCTGGGTTTAAACGACAAACTATTCACCCTCAAACTGACCCCTAATCGCAGTGATTGTCTAAGCATAGTCGGCATTGCGCGTGAGGTTGCCGCCTTAACTGGCGCGCCATTAGCCTTGCCTGATGCACCAGCAGTTGCAGCAACAATCACGGACAGCCAAGCCGTGCAGGTGAATGATAAAACAGCATGTGCAATTTATTCAGGACGTTTAATTAAAGGCGTGAACGCTCAAGCAACAACGCCTGAGTGGATGGTGCGCCGATTGCAGCGTAGTGGCTTGCATAGCATTAGCGCGATTGTTGATATCACCAATTATGTATTGCTTGAACTCGGCCAACCCATGCATGCGTTTGATGCCCATCAGTTGAACGGCGAGATTAAAGTGCGCTGGGCTGAACAAGATGAAGCCATCACTTTGCTCAATCAACAAACGGTTAAGCTAGACAAAGATATGTTGGTGATTGCCGACAATACTGGCGCCATTGCCTTCGCTGGGGTGATGGGCGGCGCGTCCACCGCTGTTTCAGATAGTACACAAGCAATTTTCTTAGAAAGTGCCTTTTTTACGCCTGACACCATTGCAGGAAAAGGCCGCCGTTATGGCATTAGCACGGATTCATCTTATCGCTTTGAGCGTGGCGTGGATTACGCCAGAACAGTGCAAGCCTTGGAGCGCGCCACCGCCTTAGTGCTTGAGATTTGCGGCGGGCAAGCAGGCCCAGTCACCGCAGTCAATGGCACATTGCCTGTGCGTGCTGCAACCAAGCTTCGCATGGCTAAATTAAATTCGATTTTAGGCATTACTTTAGAAGAGAGCCTAGTCGCTCAGTTGTTTGACCAGCTTGGGTTTGCTTACCAGTTAAAAGCGGGCGTGTTTGAAGTGTCGCCGCCTAGCTATCGTTTTGATATCGAGCGCGAAGAAGATCTGATTGAAGAGATTGCCCGCTTGCATGGCTATGACAATATTCCTGCCATCGCGCCAGTGGCTGATTTGCGTATGCTGCCTGATTCAGAAGCGCGTGCGGCTCGCTCTGTCTTCCAAAATGCCTTGGTGGCTAATGACTATCAAGAGGTCGTGACCTATAGCTTTGTAGATGAAAGCTGGGAGCGTGAGCTATTAGCTAATCCCAATCCGATTAAGCTAAAAAACCCGATTGCCAGCAATTTGAGTGTGATGCGTTCTTCTATTTGGGGTGGCTTGCTTGATGTCTTGGTTTATAACCTGAATCGTCAGCAAACCCGTGTGCGCTTGTTTGAAATCGGTGCCACTTACCATCATGCAGCGCAAAATACTTATACTGAAAGCACACGTATCTCAGGCTTGGCCTACGGTGATGCTTTGCCTGAACAGTGGGGCGAAGCGGCGCGTAGTGTCGATTTTTACGATATTAAAGCCGATGTTGATCAGCTCACAATGGGGCGCGCCGAATATGTTGCTTTGGCACATCCAGCCTTGCATCCAGGCCAAAGTGCGCAAGTGATGCTGGCTGGTAAAGCCATAGGCTGGCTAGGCAAATTGCACCCTAAATGGCAACAGCATTATCAATTGCCACGCGGTACGGTATTATTCGAGTTGGATTTCGCGGCTTTACAACCATGTGCTGTGCCAGCGTATTCAGAAGTATCTAAATTTCCACCGATTCGCCGCGATATGGCGGTACTGGTGAACGAGAATATCTCAGCGGGTGAGTTGTTGAGCGCCATGCAAAGCGCCAATATTGAATTTGTGAACGATATACGATTGTTTGACGTTTATCGCGGCAAAGGCATTGCAGAGAATCAGAAAAGTTTGGCTTTTCTTGTGTTGATGCAAGATAATCAAAAATCACTGACCGATGCTGACGCAGATAAGGTGATGACTAGCTTGCTTGAAGTCGTCAAAAAACAGTTTGGTGCTGAATTAAGATAATCACGAAAGTGATTGTTAAAAAACATTAAGCATTGTTAAATAATGTTAAATTGTTGTATGATATCAAAACATTATCGATATCAAATGTATAAGTAATTTAATAAAGTAGCAGGGGATAGGGAATGACACTGACAAAAGCAGACATGGCGGAATTGTTATTCGATCAAGTTGGTTTGAATAAACGAGAAGCTAAAGATATGGTCGAAGCATTTTTCGAAGAGATACGCTTGGCTTTAGAGTCTGGCGACACTGTGAAACTATCTGGTTTTGGTAATTTTGAGCTACGCAAAAAATCTGAGCGCCCTGGCCGCAATCCAAAAACAGGTGAAGAAATTCCTATTACTGCTCGCCGCGTTGTCACATTCCACGCCAGTCAAAAATTAAAAAGCAAGGTAGAGGAAACTTATGGTGGAGCAAGCGCTTAATACCGAGCTACCACCGATTCCAGCAAAGCGCTACTTCACCATTGGTGAAGTCAGCGAGTTGTGTGGGGTAAAGCCACACGTTTTAAGATATTGGGAACAAGAGTTTACTCAACTAAGCCCAGTTAAACGTCGTGGCAATCGTCGTTATTACCAACACCATGAAGTGCTCCTGATTCGCCGTATTCGCACACTTTTGTACGATGATGGCTTCACCATTAGTGGCGCACGTAACCTGCTTGATGCAAAAGGCCGTCTCAAGTCAGAAAAAAACAAAGCGCTAGACAGTGACACCGCCGAAAGCGCCAGCAATTTGCCAATCAATCAAGATTCGGCGCTTGATGTGAAAAACATACGTAGTGAACTTGCTGATATATCAGCTATTTTAAAAATAGATTAGTCCTTTTCTGCCCCGCTTGCGCTCATAGCGCTTCGTCTCCAGCGCGCTTTCAGCTATAATCCAAAGCTTACCGCTGATAGCGGTAATCGGTTCGGGGCGTAGCGCAGCCTGGTAGCGTACTTGCATGGGGTGCAAGGGGTCGCAAGTTCAAATCTTGCCGTCCCGACCAATAAATAAGCCATTCTATAAAGATTGGCTTTTTTTATTTTAGCCCTGCCGTAGCTGAAACGTAGCTAGTGAGGCCGCCATAAGGTGGCCTTTTTATTTGCTCTTTACGATTGAAGATCGAGTGCTGTTTGATGCGCTATGAATACTTCATTACGACACAATCGTTATGTGATAACGCTATGGAGGTGTCAGGCTACTCGCCCCAATTGCCATAGCCTTTAAACTGTTCAAAAACATCGTCCATTTGTTGTTTGCTTAAGTGCTGTGGTTCGCCTATTTGTAAGGCTCGCCAATACTGCTCACACAAGGTTTCTACTTCAATCGCAATATCTAAAGCTTGCGCTAAAGTTTTGCCGACAGCAATCATGCCATGGTTGGCTAACAGGCAAGCGCGACGGCCTTTTAATGCGGCAATTGCTTTATCTGATAAATCTTGCGTGCCAAATAGCGCGTATTCTGCGCAAGGTATGGTGTCGCCGCCTACAACGGCAATCATGTAATGAAACGGTGGAATTTCTTTGCGTAAACAGGCTAGCGTTGTGGCAAACATTGAATGGGTGTGGATGACGGCCTTCACTTCTGGTCTAGCATGGTAGATGTCACGGTGAAAGCGCCACTCAGATGAAGGTTTGCCTGCGCTTACCGCTTCACCTTGCATATTCATTTGCACTATACTGCTTGGTTTCATATCATCAATATGCATGCCTGAAGGGGTAATTAAAAAGCCATCGTCATGGCGCACGCTCACGTTGCCAGAGGTGCCTTGATTCAGGCATTTGTGTTGTAGTGTTTGTGCACTGCTGAGTAAGCTTTCACGTGACATGATGCTCTCTATTCAAATAGTTGTTTTAGCTTGCTTGGCGATGTTAGGCCGCGCTCGGTGATAATGCCAGTAACTAAACGCGCTGGGGTGACGTCAAACGCCGGGTTGAGTGCATGGCTATGTTGAGGCGTGACTCTAATCGTTTGGATGCTGCCATCACTGGCTAAGCCTTTCATATAGCTGAGTTCGTCAGCATGGCGCATTTCAATTTCAATATCGGTCAGACCATTTTTTATCGTCGAATCAATGGTGGGTGAGGGCACAGCGACATAAAACGGTACTTGGTTGTCAAAAGCCGCCAGCGCTTTTAGATAAGTGCCTATTTTATTGCAGACATCGCCTGTGCTGCTGACACGGTCTGCCCCCACAATCACCATATCGACTTGACCATGTTGCATCAGATGCCCGCCCGCATTGTCGCTAATCACCGTGTGCGCAACACCGTGTTTGCCAAGCTCCCATGCGCTTAAGCTGGCCCCTTGATTGCGAGGACGTGTTTCATCCACCCAAACGTGAATATTCATGCCAGCGTCATGAGCCGCGTAAATAGGCGCTAAGGCAGTGCCCCAATCGACAGTCGCCAGCCAGCCAGCATTACAATGGGTCAAAATATTAAAGGTATTTTTATTATTATTGGCATATGCAGCCTGTATCAGCGCTAAGCCATGCTGGCCAATACGGTGGTTCATTTTTACGTCTTCATCACAAATCAGCGCGGCCTCTTGCCAAGCCGCCTGATTGCGAGCGCTGGGCGCTAAGCCTGCCAAGCGCTTTTGCATACGATTGACCGCCCAGCGTAAATTAACAGCGGTAGGTCGGCTTTGTAATAAGGCTTGAGCCGACTTTTCGATATGTAGATCGCTGGCATCGGATTGCACCGCAAGTGCCATTCCATAAGCAGCGGCTGCACCAATTAATGGCGCACCACGAACTTGCATGGTTTTAATGGCGTTGACCATGGCCTCAAGATCGTCTAATTGCACCACCTCAAAACGATGCGGCAGTAAATTTTGGTCAATAATCCCAACACCAAAAATGGCATCATTTTCGGGCAGCTTTGCACCAGTAATGGGCCAGATAGTTCGATAGTGTTTTTCGTCAATTTTCAAGTGAAATTTCCTTAAATACTTTTCATTTTTTTAAATATTTTTCTTGCATTTTTCTTGGCCTTAAAAATTAGCAAATCCTATCCACAAAAACTGTGGATAAAACTGTGGATAGCTGTGACTTAAAAGTCTAACTCACGATTCTATATAGGTTTTTTTTAAACGCTTAATTTTTAATCTCCTATTTTTCCCTTTAAAAACATAGGGTTGTCGTATGCCATTTGATTATTAAGGATATTTGAGCATAGTTAATGTAATGCTTTAGCTCGTGTGAATAACTTTGCTAAATTTGGCATTATTTCTAGTGCGTTGTTCGTAGTAATTTCAGTCACTTGCGCGTGTTTTATATCCCTGAGTGAGGCAATATTTTTTGCAATATTCCACAATTGGTCTGGGCTATTTCTTTGACCATTTTTGAGCCATTCTGGGGGAATATCAGGGGCGTCAGTTTCTAGTACGATGGACTCAAGCGGAAGGCTGGCAACCAGCGCGCGAATTTTCAAAGCTCTTGGGTAAGTCAGGGCTCCACCGAAGCCCAATTTAAAGCCAAGATCGATAAACGCCTCAGCTTGCTGGCGACTGCCATTAAAAGCATGGGCAATGCCGCCACGGACTTGGTGCTTGCGCAGATGCTTTAAAATATCGTCGATAGCGCGCCTTACATGCAAAATCACAGGCAAGTCGTATTGTTTTGCAATCTTGAGCTGCTCAACAAAATAATGCGCCTGCAAAGCCTTGTCGTAACCCTCAATAAAAAAATCCAAGCCAATTTCACCAATCGCCACTGGCGGGTGAGCGCTTTGCATTTGTCTGCCGACTTCTTCTGCTAGAAAGCTTAAATCTGCGTATTGTGAGTTGGCCACATATAGCGGATGAATACCTAGCGCATGTCCGCAACATGGATGGGTTTGCGCGAGTTGTGTGACCGCTTCAAAATTGTTGCGATGGACGGCGGGTACTACCATCATCTTAATATCATGCTTGAGTGCTTGTTGAATCACGCTCTCGCGGTCTGCATCGAATTCAGCAGCGTCAAGATGGCAGTGAGTATCAATCAGCAGCATGATCGTTATTTAGGGCTGGATAATCGGCTTGGCTCGTACACGAATATCTTGACCGAACTGCCGCACCTCAATCAGGCTCAACTGGGGGCGGGCTTGCATATGGTCTAAGGGCGGAATCGCTAACATGCCACGAGCATCCGAGCCTAATAAAGTGGGGGCGTAATAAAAAATAAACTCATCCACTAAATTCATTGCCAGCAGTGCGCCGTTGAGGGTTTGCCCTGCCTCTACCATCACTTCGTTGATGCCGCGCTCTGCAAGGTGGCTTAAAAGCTGTGTGAGGCATACTTGCTGGTTGGTGGCTGTGGTTTTAAATAAAGTCGCGCCAGCTTTTATTAAGGCATCGGCTTTGTTGTGGCTATCTGCCACATAAGCAATTAGCGTGTTGCCGCCTTGCAAAATTTTGGCTTGAGGGGAAATGCGCAATTGGCTATCCAACACCACACGCAGCGGTTGGCGGGCGTTAGGCAGATGACGCACATTCATTTGGGGGTCATCCGCTAACACGGTATTAATGCCCGTCAAAATAGCACATGACTGCGCACGCCAATGCTGAACATCTTGTCTGGCTGCCTCGCCCGTAATCCATTTGCTTTCGCCATTAGCGAGTGCGGTGCGACCGTCTAAACTGGCGGCAATTTTAACGCGCAGCAAAGGCCTGTTTTGAGTCATGCGTAAAATAAAGCCAGCGTTTAACTCTCGCGCTTGTGCTTCCATCAAGCCATGCTGTACTTGAATGCCCGCTTCAGCCAGCCTTGCTAGACCAGTGCCAGCCACTTGTGGGTTGGGGTCTTGCATCGCCGCAAATACTCGCTTAATGCCTGCTTTGACCAAGGCATCTGCACAGGGAGGTGTGCGCCCAAAGTGACTACAAGGCTCTAGCGTAACGTAAGCATCAGCACCTTGAATCAGTGCGGGGAAGTGTTGTTCAGCATCACGTAGCGCCATGATTTCAGCATGCGGCTCGCCAGCTTTTAAATGCGCGCCTTGACCTATCACTTGACCCTGATTAACCAAAACGCAACCAACGCGAGGGTTAGGGGTGGTGCTGTACAAACCCTGTCTTGCGTGCTGCAAGGCAAGAGACATATAGGAATGATCAGCCGCGGTAAACATTGGTTTTACCTTGCCCTTATCAAGCGATTATTGATTGTTTTTGAGGATATCAAGATCGCGAATAACATCGTTAAAGTCATCCACATCTTGAAAGCTACGATAAACAGAAGCAAAGCGAATATAAGCCACTTTATCCATCGCCTTGAGTTCTTGCATCACGCTTTGGCCTAGTGAACGTGCCATGATCTCGCGCTCACCTTGCGCCAGTATTTTTTGCACAATGTGATCAATCGCTCTATCTACATACTCAGTGGGAACCGGCCTTTTATGCAGTGCGCGGGTAAAAGAGCTACGTAATTTTTCGCGGTTAAACTCTTCACGCGTGCCATTTTGTTTAACCACCTGCGGTAAATGCAACTCAGCAGTTTCGTAAGTGGTAAAGCGCTTGTCACAAGCCGCGCAGCGCCGACGACGACGAATAGAATTACCTTCGTCGTTGACGCGTGAATCAATCACTTGCGTATCGTCTGCGCTACAAAAAGGACACTTCATCTAACGTTTCGCTTTATCAAGCTGGTTTGAAAACTTAAGCGCCGTGCCTTAAGCACCGTAAACTGGGAAGCGTGAAGTCAAGGCATGGACTTTTGCTTTGGTTGCGGCAATCACTGCTTCATCTGTTGGATGATCTAATACATCAGCAATTAAATTAGCCACCTGACGCGCTTCATCTTCTTTAAAGCCGCGCGTGGTAATGGCTGGTGAGCCAATACGAATGCCAGAAGTCACAAATGGGCTTTCTGGGTCATTAGGGATAGAATTTTTATTCACCGTAATATGCGCTAAACCCAAAGCCGCATCCGCTGCTTTACCTGTTAAGCCTTTAGGACGCAAATCCACCAAAAATAAATGTGATTCTGTACGACCAGAAATAATGCGTAGGCCGCGCTTGGTTAACTCTTCAGCCATGGCACTGGCATTTTTTAATACTTGCGTTTGATAAGTTTTGAATTCAGGTTGTAAAGCTTCTAAGAAAGCCACTGCCTTACCCGCAATAACGTGCATCAATGGGCCGCCTTGCAAGCCAGGAAACACGTATGAATTGATAGTTTTTTCAAATTCAGCTTTTGCCAAAATAATACCGCCACGTGGGCCGCGTAGCGTTTTGTGTGTGGTAGAGGTAACAAAGTCAGCGTGTGGGACAGGGTTAGGGTAAACGCCAGCCGCAATCAAGCCAGAGTAGTGCGCCATATCGACCATAAAATAAGCGCCGACTTTTTTAGCGATGGCGGCCATACGTTCCCAGTCGAAACGTAGCGCATAAGCAGAAGCGCCGCCAATCAATAGTTTTGGTTTGCATTCAACAGCAATGCGCTCCATTTCGTCGTAATCAATTTCTTCTTGATCGTTTAAGCCATAAGGCACGATATTAAATAGCTTGCCTGAAAGGTTAGCTGGAGAGCCGTGTGTTAAATGGCCGCCATGACCAAGGTTCATGCCCATCACCGTGTCACCTGGTTTTAAGATGGAGAAATAAACCGCTTGGTTGGCTTGCGAGCCAGAGTGTGGTTGTACATTAGCGTATTCCGCGCCATATAGTTTTTTAATGCGCTCAATGGCCAATAGCTCTACTTGGTCAACATATTCACAACCGCCATAAAAACGCTTGCCTGGATAGCCTTCAGCATACTTGTTGGTGAGCTGTGAGCCTTGCACTTCCATCACTGCGGGGCTGGTGTAATTTTCAGAAGCAATCAACTCAATATGTTCATCTTGGCGCACGCGCTCAAGTTCTACATATTTTGCTAACTCAGGGTCTACAAGGCTTAACGTTTTTGCTCGGCTAAACATAAGTGGCTTTCTCTAAGGCTTTAAAAAAATAATTTCGTCATTTTATCATATTGGGCATGATTTCACCCCACCTGTTGACCACCGCTAGGCGGTATAATTCACGCTTATACTTAGTTAATTAACTTGGTTAAATAACTGACCAAATTTTTGAGGAGTGCATGATGAAGTGGACCGATGTGCAACAAATTGCAGAAGCTTTATGTGACACCCATTCTGACGTTGACCCTAAAACCATCCGTTTTACGGATTTACATGCTTGGGTGATGGCTTTGGATGGCTTTAGCGATGATCCTAACAACAGCAATGAGAAAATCTTAGAGGCTATACAACAGCTTTGGATAGAAGAAATGTAAGCATGCAAATCCCTAAAGAGATTTTTAAGGCTTATGACATTCGAGGCATTGTAGGCAAAACGCTCACCCCTGAGATTGTGCAAGCCATTGGTCAGGCTATCGGTAGCGAAGCTCTAGCCAGAAAGCAAAGCACTATCTGTATCGGCTATGACGGGCGTTTATCAGGCCCTGAGCTCGCAGGGGCTTTATCTCGTGGCATACGCCAAACAGGTGTTGATGTGATTCAGCTTGGCATGGTGGCTACGCCTATGGTGTATTTTGCCGCCTATGAACTAGGCACGGCTTGTGGCGTCATGGTCACGGGCAGTCATAACCCGCCTGATTACAATGGTTTAAAAATGGTGCTGGCTGGCGAAACGCTATCAGGTGAAACCATACAAAGCTTGCGAACCCGTATTGAAGCTGGCGATTTGGCTAGCGGTGCGGGCACTGAAAGCCATCACGATATTGCCGCTCGCTATATCGCCAAAATCTGTTCAGATGTAAAACTGGCGCGCCCTATGAAAATCGCCGTGGATTGCGGTAACGGCGTGGCTGGTGCTTATGCCAAAAAACTGTATGAGGCGCTTGGCTGTTCAGTGCAAGAGCTGTTTTGCCAAGTAGATGGACACTTTCCTAATCACCATCCTGATCCCTCTGTACCAGAAAATTTAGCCGATTTAATTGAAGCTTTAGCCAAGGGTGATGCTGAGATAGGCTTGGCTTTTGATGGCGATGGAGACCGCTTAGGCGTGGTCACCAAAGATGGCAAGATTATTTACCCAGACCGCCAATTGATGTTGTTTGCTGAAGAGGTTTTACAGCGCAACCAAGGCGCCACCATTATTTACGATGTGAAATCTACCCGTCACCTTGCGCCTTGGATTAAAGCGCGCAACGGCCAGCCTTTAATGTGGAAAACAGGCCATTCGCTGGTCAAAGCAAAAATCAAAGAAAC
>JBMSSY010000036.1:0-11239 GCA_049424605.1 Candidatus Methylopumilus sp. | reverse complement strand
TATTGGTGATATGGATACCATCAATGTCAAATTTGATTTGCTCGGATTCTTCTTCTTTGCTAATTAAATCGTCAAAGTTAGTGCTGCCATCTTTGAAGCGCACAATATCTGCGTTAACACCGTCTATATAAACGGTATCAACCAGTAATTGTTTTCTTAGCAAAGGCAGTAACGCGAGGGAGACTTTTGCGTTGTTGATGCTGGCAAATACTTTGTCGCCATTGTGTTCTGAAAGTGAGACTTTGCCTAAATCAGCGCCTAATTTTGGCCAAAAGGCGAGCTTAATATCGCCATCTAAATGCAAAGTACGTTGTTTTTTCTCTTGTACTAATTTGATGATAAGCGGTTTGTAGTCGTTGGGATTAAAGGTGGCGGCCACAATGCCAACTAAGACCAATACAACAAGCAATAAACCAGCTAAGCCTATGGCGGTAAATTTAAGTGCTTTTTTCATTTTTTAACCCACCTTAAAAAAACAAAATCAATGGACGAAATACTTTACCAAAAATAAACAATCACGCCGATACCGAGCGCAATCCGATACCAAGCGAAGACTCTAAAGTCATGACCGGCAACATAGCGTATCAAGCTTTTAATGGCGACCAAGGCAGATAAAAATGCAGCAATAAAGCCTAACAAAAATAATCCTGCATCATCCGCTGTTAATAAATCTCGGTTTTTTAATAAGTCATAAGCGCTTGCTGCGAACATCACTGGAATCGCCAAAAAGAATGAAAACTCGGTGGCCACTTGGCGAGATAAACCAAACGACATGCCGCCTAAAATAGTGGCACCAGAGCGAGAAACACCAGGAATCAAGGCCAGTGATTGCGCGCAACCTATTTTAAATGCATCCAGCACCGTCATAGAGGCCATGTTTGAAACAGTCACGCGAGGTGACATTTTCTCGATAAGCAAAATAAGCAGGCCACCTACGATCAGTGCAATGGCAACGGGAACAGGCTTAAATAGTGCCGCTTTGATTTGATGATGAAACTTAAGGCCAATCAGTGCGAGCGGTAAAAAACCAACGAATAGCTGCAAAACAAAACGCTGTGATTGCGTGTCGTCTTTAATGCTGCTGACTACCTTCAATAATCTAGTGTGATATAGCCAGCAAACAGCCAAAATAGAACCTAGTTGAATGACGATTTCAAATACATCGCGTTTCTCTTTACTTAAAAATTGAAGCAAATCACCAACGATAATCAAATGCCCTGTGCTGCTAACAGGCAAGAACTCGGTAGCGCCTTCAACCAAGCCCAATAGAATGGCTTTTAATACTAATGTGAAATCCATGGCCTACTCACTCAAAATTAGAAACGCTCTTCAGGCCTTAAATAACGCCACTCACCTACAGGTAGTTTACCTAAGGTGACACTGCCAATACGAATGCGCTTGAGCCCCAGTACCTTTAAACCCACCAATTCGCACATACGACGAATTTGGCGTTTGCGGCCTTCACGCAACACAAAACGAAGCTGGTCTTCATTTTGCCAAGACACTTTTGCGGGTTTGAGTTTTACTCCGTCTAAAGATAAGCCATGGTTGAGCTTATCAAGATCGTTATAAGACAAATCACCTTCAACCCGCACTAAATATTCTTTTTCAACGCTGGAGTCTTCACCAATTAAATGGCGCGCAATTCGGCCATCTTGAGTAAGCACTAACAGGCCTGTAGAGTCAATATCTAAGCGGCCTGCAGGCGCAAGCCCTTTTAAAAAACCACGTTGAAATTCTCTAGGTTGTGCATGATGCAGCAAGGGGTCATCTTGCCATTGATTGTCTGGATGAATTAACACAATCGCTGGTTCGTAGCCATCTTCTGCCTGCCCAGAAACATAGCCTATGGGTTTGTTAAGTATAATCGTGACGACTTCTGATTGATGTTTTTCAGCGTCTTTGCTGATTTCAATTTTGGCGTTCATCGCCACGCGACTACCCAGTTCATCAATGATTTTGCCATCGACTTTTACCCAACCATTGCTAATCCATTCGTCAGCTTCGCGGCGTGAGCAAAAACCAAGCTCAGCCATACGTTTTGAAAGCCGCGGAAAATCAGGGTTGCTGGGTAAGGGCTTGGGCGCAAACATAGGATTGCTGGCGCGATCATGATTGAAATCGCCCACCTCAAAGCCATCGCGCATTTTGCCGCCACGGCGTGGCGTGTCGCGGCCTGTATCGTCCAAACTTGGGCGTGCTTGTTGCGGGCGCGGCGGCTCATCACGCAAGCTGCCATCATAGCGATGATTACGTTGTGATGTTTTTGCGGGCGCATTTTCAGTTTGCTCAGATGCACGGGCTTGCACTTTTTCAGTAGGCGCTTCGCTGGGTGCTGGCACAAAAGGTTTGGGCGCAACGGTACGGTCGCGCGTGCTTGGATTTGCGAGGCGCACAGGCGCTTTAGCTGCGCGTGGGCTGCTGGCGTCGGCTGGTTTTTTAGTGAGTTTTATGGTGGTCAAAATGGATGCCAAAATTTGATTGATATGATGTTGCGTATTATACGCTCTAACAAAACTTGCTTGCCTAATCAGTGTATAAATTAGCCAATAAAAAACCCCACAGTACAGAACTGTGGGGTTTAGTTTAGGGCACAAGACCCATTAATGCTTGTGATGGTTTATCACAAAAAGCGCTTAGACTTTGTGATAAACCTCGCTACCCTTTTTCACAAACTCAATGGCTTTTTCTTGCATGCCTTTGTTTAGCGCCTCTTGCTCATCCAAGCCTAACTTTTCTGCATAATCACGCACGTCTTGGGTGATTTTCATAGAGCAGAAGTGTGGGCCACACATAGAGCAGAAGTGCGCTTGTTTTGCGCCTTCTTGTGGCAAGGTTTCATCGTGAAATTCCTTGGCTTTTTCAGGGTCTAGGCCAAGATTAAATTGGTCATCCCAGCGGAATTCAAAACGTGCTTTAGATAATGCATTGTCACGAATTTGTGCGCCCGGATGGCCTTTTGCCAAGTCAGCCGCATGCGCGGCAATTTTGTAGGTGATGATACCAACGCGCACGTCTTCTTTGTCTGGCAAGCCCAGATGTTCTTTTGGCGTGACGTAACAAAGCATGGCACAGCCGTACCAGCCTATCATGGCGGCACCAATGCCTGAAGTAATGTGATCATAACCAGGAGCAATATCGGTTGTTAAAGGCCCTAAGGTGTAGAAAGGGGCTTCGCCACAGTGCTCAAGTTGCAAGTCCATATTCTCTTTGATGAGGTGCATAGGCACATGGCCTGGGCCTTCAATCATGCACTGTACATCGTGCTTCCAAGCGATTTGTGTGAGTTCGCCCAGTGTTTTGAGTTCAGCAAATTGTGCTTCATCGTTTGCGTCGTAAATTGAGCCGGGACGTAAGCCATCACCCAATGAGAAGCTGACATCATAAGCCTTCATAATTTCGCAAATGTCTTCAAAGTGTTCATAAAGGAAAGACTCTTTATGATGGGCCAAGCACCACTTCGCCATGATAGAGCCGCCGCGTGAAACAATGCCTGTCATGCGTTTAGCGGTCATCGGGATATAAGCTAAGCGAACGCCTGCATGGATGGTGAAGTAATCTACACCTTGTTCAGCTTGCTCAATTAAGGTGTCGCGGAAGATTTCCCATGTGAGGTCTTCAGCCTTGCCGTTTACTTTTTCAAGCGCTTGGTAAATCGGCACGGTGCCAATCGGCACAGGGCTGTTGCGGATAATCCACTCGCGGGTTTCGTGAATGTTTTTACCTGTTGATAAATCCATCACGGTGTCGCCACCCCAGCGTGTGCCCCAGACCATTTTTTCAACTTCTTCTGAAATTGAAGAGCCTAGCGCTGAGTTGCCAATATTGGCGTTAATTTTGACCAAGAAATTGCGGCCAATAATCATAGGCTCGATTTCAGGGTGATTGATGTTCAGCGGAATAATGGCACGACCACGCGCCACTTCATCGCGTACAAATTCTGGGGTAATTACTTTAGGAATACTTGCCCCAAAGTCATGGCCTTGATGTTGGGTTTGCAATAACTCGCTCATATTTTCGCGGCGTTGATTTTCGCGTATGGCGATGTACTCCATCTCTGGGGTGATAATGCCTTTGCGGGCGTAGTGCATTTGGCTCACGTTCATGCCAGCTTTGGCGCGGCGTGGTTTGCGTGACAAGTTAAAGCGCATTTCAGCAAGTGCAGGGTCGTTTTGACGCTCTACGCCAAAACTCGAACTTGGGCCGTCTAGTTGTTCGGTATCGTTACGCTCTTCTATCCATGTTGCGCGTAAAGCTGGCAAGCCGTTACGGATATCAATTTTGATATTAGGGTCCGTGTAAGGGCCAGAGGTGTCATACACCATCACTGGTGGATTTTTTTCAGCGCCAAAAGCAGAAGGGGTGTCGCTTAAGCTGATTTCTCGAAAAGGTACCTGAATATCAGGGCGTGAGCCTTGAATATAGACTTTGCGTGAATTGGTGAATGGTTGTTTGGTGGCTGGATCAATCTCAGCGGTTTCGCCTACAAAGTGTGCGAGGTTTTTATCGGTGGCGTTCAATGTCTACTCCAAAAAATGAATATCAGGAGTAGGGAAGCTGATTTCGCTTCCCTACGGCGGCATGACCCGCATCAGGTTCAAAGGGTGTATCTCACTCCAAAAATTAGCTTAATGGAGACCCCTAGCAATGCCCTCAAAATTACGCGAAAAAGCCTATAAAGGCAAGCAATAAAAACAATGCGCTTCGGTTATAATGAAAGCTAAAGATTGATTTAAATTGATTTAAAAAGGTTAGCGATGAATGTAAAACAAGAATCACCAAGAGCCGAACAATCCCGCTTTAATATGATTGAGCAGCAAATTCGCCCTTGGGACGTGTTAGATGGTGCTGTGCTTGATTTGCTTGCAAAATTGCCGCGTGAAGCTTTTGTACCTAAACAATATATAGGGTTGGCGTTTGCTGATTTGGAAATCCCGCTGGGCGATGGACAAGTCATGTTGTCGCCAAAAATGGAAGGCCGTATTCTGCAATCTTTAGCCATTAAAAAGACTGACAAAGTCTTGGAGATAGGCACGGGGAGTGGCTATTTAACTGCTTTGCTGGCGCTTCAAGCTAAGCATGTAGATAGCGTTGAGCTGCATGCTAAGTTGAGTAAACAAGCGGCAAAAAATATTGCTGCGCAAGGGATTGCCAATGTCAATTTGGTGGTGGCGGATGGGGTGAAGGGTTTGCCTGCCAATGCGCCTTATGATGTGATTGTTTATACCGCTTCTATCCCAATGTTAAACACACAAGTTGAACGTCAGCTAGCAATCGGTGGTCGTATGTTTGTGGTTGTTGGCGAGGCGCCAGCAATGGAAGCCACTTTAATCACTCGCATTTCAGCCGATAGCTTCAAAACAGATGTGCTGTTTGAAACTTGCTTGCCGATGTTGGTGAATGCACCTCAAGCAGAAAGGTTTGAGTTTTAGTTTTTAAAGCTCACTTCAAAAAAGTCATAGCAAAATATGCGTCTTAATTTTTTAATTTGCAGTTTGAGCCTGTTGGCTTGCGGGTATGTTCAAGCGGCAGACAATCAAGATTTGATGCAGATATATCAGCAGGCCTTGAGTCATGATCCTGCTTGGGCTTCGGCGCAAAGTAGCCATCTCGCCAGCCAAGAAAAATTAGTGCAAGGCAATGCCCTGTTTTTGCCTACGGTTAATTTTAGTGCTGGGCTTAATGAGACCCAATCTGATGCTAAGTTTTTTGGCAACAGCACAAATGTGTTGCGGGGCGGTCAGACCAACTTCGAAAGCTACAATTACGGCATCAATGTTAGTCAGCCGATTTACCGTAAGCAAATTCGCGCACAATTAGAGCAAGCAAAAAGTCAGGTCTTGCAAGCAGATAAACAATTGAGCTTGGCTCAACAAAATTTAATTCTCCGTGCTTCCAAGGCCTATTTTGATGTGCTGTTGGCACAAGATAAAATCGACTTAATCAACGCGCAAAAAACAGCGATCAACAAGCAATTAGAACAGGCGAAAGCTAACTTTGAAGTGGGTACTTCGACCATTACCGATTTTAACGAGGCGCAAGCTAGATTTGATTTGGTACTTGCTCAGGAAATTGCCGCGCTTAATGATTTAGAAGTTAAAAAGCGCGCGATTCAATCCATTATTGGGGCTGTGCCAGCGCCGCTGATTGGCGTTCGCAATGATTTAATTGCGCAAACGCCAGAACCCGTTGAAATGGAAAAGTGGGTAGAAGTTGCCGAGCAAAACAGCTTGTTAATTGCTTTGCAGCAACAAACTTTAGAAATTGCTAGGCAAGAAGTTGAGCGCCAAAATGCTGGGCATATGCCAACTTTAGATGCTGTAGCTGGTTATAACAATAACTACGCCAATGGCACAGCAACAGGTCTGGGCAATGGTAGTGATATTAAAAGTGCTTCAATTGGCTTGCAGCTTCAAATTCCTATTTACCAAGGCGGGTTAGTCAGTTCCAAAGTGCGTGAGGCGGTGGCTAACCAACAAAAAGCACTCGATGATTTAGAGGCTGCCAAGCGCCAAGCTGATTTAGATACCCGCTCCGCATATTTGAATTTAAGCAGTAGCGTTGCGCAAATTAAGGCTTACGAACAAGCTTTAAACTCTAGCCAAAGCCAGTTGGATTCTACCAATCTTGGTTATGAAGTGGGCGTGCGAACCAGTGTAGATGTGCTCAATGCACAACAACAATACTTCAGCGCAAAGCGCGATTTATTGCAGTCGCGCTACACTTATTTGCTGAATATCTTATCGCTTAAATCTGCGGTGGGTTTATTGAGTGAGTCCGATTTGCTAAGTGTGAACCAACAGCTAGTCAGCCATTAATCGGCGAGGAGGGGTGATGACGGATGTAGCGAGTATCGCGGATCGCAATCAAAGTCAGTTAGTGGTTGTCGATATGCAAACCAAGCTTAGTAGTGTGATGACTGAGCATATTGCTAGTGTGGTCAAGCATTGTGCCATTTTGTTGCAAGGCGCGAGTTTGCTTGAAATCCCCACCTTGTTTACCGAGCAATACCCTAAAGGCTTGGGCACAACATTGCCTGAACTATCCTCTTATATGGCCGGCAACAAAGCGATTGAGAAAACCGCTTTTTCTTGTTGTCGTGAGCCGGCTTTTAGTCGCCACCTCTTGCGTGACCATTGCCAAGTAGTGTTAGTGGGCATGGAAGCACATATCTGTATTTTACAAACCGCGCTGGATTTGCTGGCGCAAGGTAAAACGGTGTTTGTGGTTGAAGATGCCGTGGTTTCTCGCCACCCTGAAAATAAACGCAACGCCTTAAATAGAATGCGTGAGGCAGGTGTGATTATTACCAACACCGAATCTTTGCTGTTTGAATGGTTGGGCGTTGCAGAAGGCGATACATTCAAAAAAATCAGTCAGCTTGTCCGCTAATTTTTTTGCGATGTTTGCTTTGCTAAGTATGGCGCTATTAAGCGCATTAGCTTTTGCGTAGCGCCGCCAGCGCTTTTGCTAAAGGCCAGCGCAGCATCGCTCATGGCTTTTCTTTGGTCTTGATTATTCATCAACTCGCTTAACTTCTCAGCCAGCTCCTGTGGGTTGCTAACCCGACTTGCTGCGCCTAGTTGCACTGCTAATTCGGTTGCATCACTAAAATTGAATGTATGCGGGCCGATGAGGACAGGTTTGCCCATGGCGCTGGCTTCAATTAAGTTTTGTCCACCAAGCGGCAATAAACTACCCCCAATAAAGGCAAGGTCGCAGGCCGCGTAATAAGTAAACAGCTCGCCCATGCTGTCGCCAAGCACCACGCTACAGTTTGGAATATCGCCAGCAACTGTTCCCATTGAAAATTCTGAACGGCGACAAAATGCAATATGCTGTTTGCTGAGCAATGCTGCCACTTCGTCAAAGCGCTGCGGATGTCTAGGCACGATGACGGTGAGTAGATTAGGAATATTGGCTGATGTAATGGCTTCTAAAATCAGCGCCTCTTCGCCATCGCGTGTGCTGGCAGCTAAAAATACTGGACGCTTAACACCAAGCAAACCACGCAAATAGCGCCCCCGCTCTGCCTCTTCGGCTGGCGGATGTACATCAAACTTTAAATTGCCCATGACCGCCACTTTGCCTGACTGACCAATCAGCTTATCTAAACGTACTGCATCTTGATTTGTTTGTGCGGCAATCGCGCTCAGGCTGTTTAAACCCTGTGCTGTCAACTTGCCAACTTTTGCATAGCCACGCGCAGAGCGCTCAGAAAGCCGTGCGTTGACTAGCAGCAAAGGGATGTTTTGCGCTTTACATTGCGCGATTAAATTAAACCAAAGCTCCGTTTCCATCAGCAAGCCCAACGCTGGTTGGAAATGTTTTAAAAATCGTTTTACCGCGCCTGGCACATCGTAAGGCAAATAACACCGAGAAACCCGTGGAAATTGAGCTGTAGGAAAAAGCTGTTCGCCAGCTTCGCGCCCCGTTGGCGTGGCGTGTGTTAGCAAAATTTGATGCTTAGGATATTGGTTTAATAAGGCATCAATCAGTGGTTTTGCAGCGCGGGTTTCTCCTACCGATACGCAATGCAACCAAATAATCGCTTGTTGAGCGGTATGCGTATACCAGCCATAACGTTCAGCCCAGTGATTGAGGTAGGCGGGCTGGCGTAAACCGCGCCATAGCAACTTGACGGCAGTAAACGGCAACAAAATATAGAGCGCGATTGAATAGAGTAAACGAGACATGCACTGATTTTCTCACAGATTGCCATGCACAATGTATCTAGAATTGTCCAGAAAACTATTTTTATTTTGGTTAGTAAACACTTACTAAATGCCAGACTTTGCCTATTGTTTGGCATATTAAAAATGCACCAAAAAGTTGCGGGCTAAATGTAAAACCTTGTTAACAAATTGCTTGACCGCCACAACAAAATGGAATAATTTTGCACCTGAGCACAATATATTGTGGTCTGACTAGAAACCAGCAAATTTCAAGCGCATTCAAAAATGTGTCAAAGTCAGGCCAATAGAAGAACAAAATAAAATCAATTAGGAAGGCCACCAATGTTACAAGCCGTTAAAACGCCAGAAGAAGCAGCGATGTTAGAAAAAAATCAAAAAGAAGTGCCTATGCAATCTGTGTCCTTAGACATTTGGGATAAAAAGTATCGCCTTAAAACTAAGCAAGGTGAGTATGTTGACCAAGATATGGATGACAGCTATTCGCGCGTGGCTAGAGCTTTAGCGGATGTAGAAGAAGAAAGTAAGCGTGCCGAGTGGCACGAAAAATTCTTATGGGCTTTGCGCCGTGGCGCGATTCCTGCGGGACGTATTACTTCAAATGCTGGTGCGCTTGAGCATAAGCCAGCCACCAGCACCATTAATTGCACAGTATCAGGCATTGTTGAAGACAGCATGGATGGCATTTTGAACAAAGTGCATGAAGCTGGCTTAACATTAAAAGCGGGTTGCGGTATTGGTTACGAGTTTTCAACACTGCGTCCAAAAGGCGCGTTTGTGGCTGGCGCTGGCGCCTACACGAGTGGGCCACTGTCATTTATGGATATTTTCGACAAGATGTGTTTCACCGTGTCATCTGCTGGTGGCCGTCGTGGCGCGCAAATGGCAACTTTCGATATCTCACATCCTGATGTCACTGATTTTATCAAAGCCAAACGCGAAGCTGGTCGCCTACGTCAATTTAACCTTTCATGCTTAATCACTAAAGAATTTATGGAAGCGGTAAAAGCCGATACTGACTGGAAGTTGGCATTCCCTGTGACTTCAAAAGAAGCAACAGTCGATGGCTTGGATATCAAAGATGAAACTCAAGTGGTATGGCGCGAATGGCCAATTAAAGACAAATACCTCACGCGTGAATCAGATGGCAAAACAGCTTGCCGCGTTTACAAAACCATTAAAGCGCGCCGTTTGTGGGATGTCATTATGTCCTCAACTTACGACTTTGCTGAGCCAGGCTTTATCTTGATTGACCGCGTGAACGAGATGAACAATAACTGGTTTTGCGAAAATATCCGCGCTACCAACCCTTGCGGTGAGCAACCATTGCCACCTTATGGCGCTTGCTTATTAGGTTCTGTGAATTTAACAAAATTTGTACGTCAGCCATTTACTGATCAAGCAACATTTGATTGGGATGAGTATCGTCAAGTTGTCGCCATCTTTACCCGTATGTTGGATAACGTGGTCGAAATTAACGGTTTACCGCTAGAACAACAACGTGCCGAAATCGCTCGCAAACGCCGTCATGGTATGGGCTACTTAGGCTTAGGCTCAACGCTCACGATGTTGAAGATGAAATACGGCGAACAAGCTTCTATTGCCTTCACTGAAGAAGTGACTAAAGTGATGGCCGAAACTGGCTGGACAGTAGGCATTGATTTAGCCAAAGAAAAAGGCGCAGCGCCTATTATGGACGAAGAGTTTGTGGTGACTGGCGACATGCTTGCAAAGCGCCCAGAAATGGTAAAAGACGGCTTTAAGCTTGGTGATAAGGTCAAAGGCAAAGTGCTGATGGGAATGTATAGCCGCTATATGCAACAATTCCCAGAAACCTTACGTAAACAAATCGCCAAAACAGGCGTGCGTTTTAGCCACCATAGCTCAATTGCCCCAACAGGCACCATTTCACTTTCATTGGCTAACAATGCAAGTAACGGCATTGAGCCATCATTTGCGCACCATTACGCACGTAATGTGATTCGTGAAGGTAAAAAATCTAAAGAAAAAGTCGATGTATTCTCATACGAGCTATTGGCTTATCGCGAGTTAATCAACAGCAAAGCGATGCCATTTAGCGATGCAGAAGATGAAAAATTGCCAGACTACTTCTTAGACTCATCCACCATTCAAGCCAAAGCTCACGTGGATATTCAAGCGGCTGCGCAAAAATGGATTGATAGCTCCATCTCTAAGACCATTAACGTGCCTACCGACTATGATTTTGAAGACTTCAAAAACATCTATCTTTACGCTTACGATAAAGGCTTAAAGGGCTGCACCACATTCCGCTTTAATCCAGAGGCATTCCAAGGCGTATTGGTGACTGAAAAAGACTTAGAAAATACTACTTATAAATTTACCTTAGAAGATGGCACAGTGGTCGAAGCCAAAGGTAATGACGAGATTGAATACGATGGTGAAATGCACTCAGCCGCCAATCTCTACGATGCCCTAAAAGAAGGTTACTACGGCAAGTTCTAAGATTAAAAAAACCGTATAACTGAACAATTTAAGAGAGAACAACATGGCAATTAAAATTGAAA
>JBMSSY010000035.1:0-11468 GCA_049424605.1 Candidatus Methylopumilus sp. | reverse complement strand
CTTTAATTATTGTTGCGGCCTTGTTTGCTGCAACCAATGAACAAACTCAAGAGGCCGCTTTGTAAGCTTGCCACATTTGTTGATACTGGCTTTCTAAGTCCTTAGCAAATTGCTTGGTGTTGAATAATGCTAATTGTTCACGATGCTTGATCAGTTGGCTTTTAATGCGCTTTAAATCATCGGGTTGATGGGCAAGCGCAAGGGCTTTTTGTTGGTAATCGTCTAAAGAATAGCTAATTAACTCTTCCAGATTCGCTGCTTTTAGCAAACTAGCGGCAACGCGGCTTGCGAAGGTGTCGCCAACACAAGTTAATACTGGCAAGCCCATCCAAAGCGCATCGATAGTGGTGGTGTGGGCGTTATAGGGTAGGGTGTCTAAGAATAAATCAGCACAGCTTTGTCTAGCCATATGTTCAGCCATGCTAAGGCGTGGCGCAAAGATTAAACGGTCTTGGTTGATGCCGCGAGCTTCGACCTCCTTAATTAAATTCTGTTTAGCCCATGGATTAGAGGCCAATAGCCACAACACGCTATTCGGCGTTTGCTTTAAAAGGCGCATCCAGCAATCAAACACATCAGGCAATATTTTAAAACTTTGGTTAAAACAGCAGAACACGAAGCCTTGTTGCGGCAAGCCATATGCTGAGCGGGGTTTGCTAGGCGCAATTGGTCGTTTTGTGTCGTTGGCTTGATAGCTATGCGGCAGCAAAGCCAGCTTTTCTGCATAAGCATGGGCTTGTGTTGGCGGCGTGATAAACGCATCGCTCAAAATGTAATCAAACAAAGGCTGGCCATTCAGCTCACCCATGGTGCCAGGAAAGCCTAACCAGCTAACTTTAATGGGAGCAGGGCGCAGAGCAACGATTTGGCTACGACTGGTTTGTGTGAACCCCGTTAAGTCCACCAAAATATCAATCTCGTCTTGATTGATTTTGCTGGCGGCCTCTAAGCTGGATAAAGCTCGAATATCATTAAAATAATCAAACGCTTTTTCCAGCCTTTTGCGCTCTGCGCTTTGGTCATCAACGCCATAAGAATAAGCGTGTATTTCAAACACATTTCTATCGTGTAGCTCGATTAATTCAGAAATCAGCGATGCGAGAGGGTGCAATCTAAAATCCGCCGATAAATAGCCTATACGTAGTTTTTGATGTTGGGTTTGATGCTTAAATGCCAAAGCCACACCTTGTTGAAAAGCCGATGTATAGCGATTTTTAAGCCAATTGTTAGCACATTGCTTTTGCTCAGATGAGGTCGTCTTCGGCATGGCTAAAAAAGCAAAAGGGGAGATCTGCGCTTCTGGCGTATTGCTTACCCAAGCCCGTATTTCGCTGATGTCTTGTTCTAGGTTTTTCCAGTCGCATATATGCTGTTTTTGATGCACCCAGTGGACTTTTGCGTGATAAAGCGCAGGGTTGAGCGCTAGCGCGGTTTGGTAAGACGCAATCGATGCAGGCAAATCTCCTAGCTCTCGTTGCACATTGCCTAGGTTGTTATAGGCATCTGCATCGTTTGGCTGTAGCTGTATCGCTTTTTGATATTGCTGTGCCGCCTCTGCCGCTTTGCCGAGTTCGCGTTGTGCATTGCCTAAATTGTAATAAAGGCTAGCTTCATGCTGGCAGATGCTCACGGCTTCTTGGTAAGTGGCTTCAGCTTTGGCATATTGTCCAGTTTGTTGGTATTCATTGCCTAAGGCTAGTAACACATCACACAGGACTTGCTTTAAGTCCTCATCTTGAGGGTAGTCTTGCAAAACGCGGCGGTAGTGCTGGGCGGCATGCTCATATTGTGCGTGCTCTGCAAAGGCATTGCCGAGGTTGTAGTAAATTTCTAAATCTTGTGGCGCAAGTTTTAAGGCTAGTTGCAGGGCGCTAATGGCCTCCTGTAAGCGGCCTGCCGCCTTAAGAGCTAACGCTTGGTTGCTTAAAAAATCTGCATTATTGGGTTGCAAGGCAATGGCTTGAGCAATGGTGCTAATGGCTAAATCGTGTTGTTTATTCTGGTGATAAATCACTCCTAGGTAATGCAAAGCCTCGGCATGTTGAGGTGAAGCTTCTAGCACCTTGCGATAAAGCGCCTCAGCCTGCGCCAACTGACCTTGCTGATGGTGTTGTAATGCGGTGCGGTAGGTTGAATTGATATCCATAGCAAGATTTTACGCTAATTGCGCTGTATGGTTTGCGCCAACCGTTTTAAGCCTAACTCACGCAAAGCAAAGCGGTTTGGGTCTAAAGCTGATAAAAGCGCGCAATCAACAGGTGCTGGCTCTCCGCAAATTAAACTAGCGATAATTTCTGCGCAGATAGGCGCATTGACCAGTCCCTTGGCACCATGCCCAGCATTGATATATAAGCCTTCTAGCCAAGGTAGCGAGCTTGGCTCTGCATTGTATCTAGGCATCTTGTCTTTAAGTTGTGCCATATCTAACACCGCCCCTGCCACTGGCAGGTAATCGCTAGTGCTGGCGCGAATGGCGGCGCGACCTTGTAGCGCATTGACATCAATCACTTTTTCATTCCATTCAGGCGCAAGCGACTTCAGCATGTTGAGATTGCTTTGATGATCGCTTAACCTGACCTCAGTCCCGCTGTCATTGGGTGAGAAGGTTGCCCCCAAGCAATGCAGGCCTTGTCGTGGAGGGCTTAAATAGCCATCTGTACAAATCACTGTTTTGAGCTGCTGAGAGGCTGCCGTGACTGGTAGCAGTGTAATTTGCCCCCTGACAGACTGCATCTGGCAATGACTGGTTTGTTGGAATGTTTGAGCATCAGCGGCATTGGCAATAATAATATTATCGGCTTCAGCAATCAGTTGATTTGAGGAAAAAACTTGCCAGCCATGCGCTGTTTTTTCAAGCTTAAGCACTTTGCTATGCATCAGGCGCTGAATGTTTGAGTGCGCTGTAAGTGCCTCACAAAACGCCGCAGGATTAAGCCAGCCAGCTTGCGCGATTAACATGCCATCGTTTGCAATGGTAATGCCTGATACTTCAGAAGCCTGATGGTGATTGAGATATTGAGCTAATGCAGGATACTCATTTACCACCGCTAAAATTCTTTTGCGTTCACGGGCATTAAAGGCCAATTGTAAAACGCCGCAGGCTTGATAATGCTCAGCCTCTATTTTGATCTGCTTGAGTAGCTCTAGCGTGTATAAAAAACCTTGCAAAGCCAAGGTGTTAAGCGCGGTTTCGCCGCCTGTTAGTCTGGGGTAGAGCACGCCCAGCGGATTGCCAGAAGCCTCTTGAGCTAGGGCTTGATGGCGCTCAATCAGCGTCACTCCCCAACCGCGAGCCGCCATGGCTGCGGCGCTTGCCGCACCTGCCAAACCACCACCTATCACAATTACTGTTTTGGGCTTGGGTTTGTTTGCTTGTGGGCTGGATATGCCTTGGTATTGCCCAAATAGCATTTCTCGCTTTTTACCAAAACCAGAGGCTTTTGATACCGCAAAGCCTGCCGATTGCAAAGCGCGTCTAATATCACCAGCACTGGTGAAGGTGGCAAAAGTGGTCTGTGCATGCGAGTGTTTGGCGATTTGTTCAAATAAGCTGGATTGCCACATTTCAGGATTTTTGGCTGGCGAAAAGCCATCTAAAAACCAAGCATCTATCTTGCCTTTGAGTTGTGGCAAAGTGGCATTAACATCGCCTATCAGTAAGGTGAGGCTTACGCGCCCCTCGTCAAATATCAGTCTATGCCAGCCTGTTGAGACGTATTGATATTGCTCAACAAGCTGGTCACTCATGGCTTTTAGGCTAGGCCACAGGGCCAGCGCTGTTTGTAAGTCAGCCAAATGTAGCGGATGTTTTTCAGTGCTAATAAAATGCAGCCTTGCCGATGCTGGTGCGGTTTCGCGCCAAAGTTGCCAAGCACACAGGAAATTTAAGCCTGTGCCAAAGCCAGTTTCGCCTATGCTGAAATGGTCTTGATTTAAATTTTCCCAGCGCGTTTTAAGTTGATTGTGTTGCAAAAAAACATAGTTTGTTTCTTCTAAGCCACTGTCAGTTGAGAAGTAAACATCGCCATACTGGCTGGAGTAGGGCTGGTTTTCATGCCATTGAAGTTGGGCGTGCAGAGGTGTCATGCATGTATTTTAATGGAAATCATTAGATTTTGACGGTAGTCATCACATATACCAGTCTGTATACTGATGTTTTATTTCTAACTCATGGTGTTTGATCATGCCTTATTTCAGCAAAGTAGTAAGACTGTATGTGCTTATTTTGGGGACAAGTTTGCTTGCGGCTTGCGGCGCCATGCAAAAGCACGATGTCACGACTAGCAATATTATCAATGCTACTAAAGCACAAGGCGCTAATCAGGACTGGCCTAGCTTTGGTCGTGATTATGCTAACAAACGCTACTCAGAAAACACGCAAATTAATCGTGATAACGTAAAAAATCTAAGCAGTGCTTGGCAATACAAAAGCGGTGTTAAAGCGGCGTTTCAAGCCACGCCTATTGTGGTGGATGGCATTATGTATGTGTCACTGCCGTTTAATCATGTTGTTGCCTTAGATGGCAAAACAGGTCAGGAGCTATGGCGCTACAAGCACGATAGACGCGCCGATTGGAGTATGTGTTGTGGCCCCGCCAATCGCGGTGTGGCAGTTGGCTATGGCAAGGTGTTTATCGGTACAGTAGATGCCCGTTTAATCGCGCTAGATGCCAAAACAGGCCATAAACTTTGGGATATCAATGCGGTCGATGCTGCGGTGATTACCGAAGGTCAAGATTCTCTTAATAAAAATGACCCTAACAAAACAGCCAAAACCACTGGCGGCACTGGCGTTGGCATGGCTATGGCGCCTGTGGTGTACCAAGGCAAAGTGATTATCGGCATTACTGGGGTAGGCTATGGCTTGCACATTGATAATCCGCGTGAAGACGCGCCGCTTGGCGCAGTGATTGGCGTTACAGGCCGCTATGGTCGCCCAGGCTTTTTGGCGGCGTTTGACGTTAATACAGGCAAGCGTGTTTGGCAGTTCGATACTATTCCCGATCAAGGTTGGGAAGGAACATTTAAAGAAACAACATCGGATGGCATTTCGCTTAATCGAGATATCGTCGCTGAAAAAGCCGCTTTACCTAAATTTCCAGATGCTGCACGCTTTGGCGGCGGCTCAGCATGGAGCACGCCAGCGATTGATGCTAACTTAGGCGTTTTATACTTTGGCACAGGCAATCCTTCACCACAAATGAATGACGTGTCACGTCCTGGTGATAATTTATACACTGTTTGATTGGTCGCTTTAGACGCGAATTCTGGCAAGTTGCGCTGGTATTACCAACAAGTGCCGCACGATGTGTGGGGCTACGACATTGCCAGTGCGCCGATTTTGTTTAATTACAAAAAAGATGGCAAAACCATAGAAGCGGTTGGGCAAGCCAGCAAATTAGGCTGGTTTTTTGTGCACGACCGTAAAACTGGTGAGCTTTTAATGAAGTCTGAAGCCTTTGTACCGCAGAAAAATCTGTTTGCAAAAGCTACCTTCGAAGGCGTGACGCTTTATCCTGGTATTTTAGGCGGTTCAAATTGGTCGCCAGCAGCCATAGACGAAGCGAGTCAGCATGCTTTTGTTGCGGCTATTCATGCGCCTATCAAATACACCCTGCATGAAACACCAGGTAAGGATGGCGCGGCACCGATACGTTATGCCGCTTCTGAGCCTGCTGATGAGCCACGTTGGGGCGTATTGTCTTCGATTGATTTAGCCAGCGGCAAAATCGCATGGCAGAACAAAACAGATCAACCTTTGGTTGGCGGTGTTTTAGCCACGGCTGGGGGCTTGTTATTTACAGGCGAAGGCAACGGGCGCTTCAATGCTTACGATGCAAGCAACGGTCAATTGTTATGGCAAGCTAATAACGAGTTCGGTGTGAATGCACCACCGATTACCTATCAAATTGATGGCGAGCAATACATTGCGGTAGCCGCTGGCGGTAGCTCGATATTTGGTTATAAGCAAGGCGATCATCTTTTGGTGTATAAGCTTAAACACTAAGCGTTACGCATCCTAGCTGTAAAAGCGAGGCTTATTAAGATGATTAAAAGACAATGCTTGTTTGTATTGGCGCTACTTGTTTCAAGCCTAGCGTTTGCAGAAGAAAAATTGACGGTATTTGCCGCGGCCAGCTTAACTAATGCATTAAGCGAAGTCGATGCGCAGTATGAGAAAGCCAGCGGCGTTAAAATTATTCACTCTTTTGCGGCCTCATCAGCACTGGCTAAACAGATTGAAAGCGGCGCGCCCGCCGACGTGTTTATCTCTGCTGATTTAAAGTGGATGAACTATCTGCAAGACAAAGCCTTAATCAACCAAGCTTCAAGAAAAAATCTATTGGGCAATGCGCTAGTGTTGATTGCACCTAAAGGTCAGGCTTTTGAGGTGAGGTTTGATCAGCATTTTGATTTTGCTAAAGCCTTTGATGGTCGCTTGTGTACTGGCGATATGGAGTCTGTTCCTGTTGGGATTTACGCAAAACAAGCGCTCTATTATTTGGCTTGGTGGAAAGACATCAAATCTAGAATTGTAGGCACTCAAGATGTAAGAGGGGCTTTAGCCTTTGTGGAAAGGGGCGAGTGCTTAGCGGGTATTATTTATCAAACTGATGCAAAAGTATCGAGTAAAGTAGAGTTGGTCGGGGTATTTCCTGAGTCAACACACAGCCCTATTGTTTACCCAGTTGCCGCCACGGTGAACGCTAAAAACAATACCAATGCCTATTTAGCTTATTTGCAAACACCAGTAGCGCTTGCGGTGTTTAAAAAATATGGCTTTAATGTCAGTCCCAACCAGTAAGGCTTTAGATTGATAGATAGCACTTTTTTCGCGCTCAGCAACGCAGAACTTGAAGCCTTAACACTTTCGCTTAAGGTGGCAACATTCTGCACGCTGGTGATTAGCGTGCCTGCCACCATGGTGGCTTGGCTATTGGCTAAAAAAGAGTTTATAGGCAAATCGCTGTTAGACGGCTTTGTGCATATTCCATTAATCCTTCCGCCTGTTGTGCCAGGCTTTCTGTTGTTGCTGCTGTTTGGCAATCAAGGCTTGATTGGTCAATGGTTACACCACACTTTTAACATCACCATTGCGTTTACTTGGGTGGGCGCAGTCATCGCCTCGGCGGTGATGGCTTTTCCTTTAATGGTACGTTCAGCAAGGCTTGCCATCAGCCAAGTGGACAGCAAACTTGAACTAGCTGCGCAGTCATTAGGCGCTAGCCCCATCAAGGTTTTCTTTAGTATTACATTGCCATTAGCAATACCTGGCGTGATTACTGGGCTGATTCTCGCATTTAGTCGTAGTCTTGGAGAGTTTGGCGCCACGATTACTTTTGTCGGCAATATAGAAGGCGAAACGCGCACCTTGCCACTGGCTATTTATACCTACACGCAAACACCTAATGGCGATTTAATCGCAATGCGTCTGGTGATATTGAGCATACTGATTGCGCTTTCTGCCATCGTGCTAAGCAACTTTTTAGAACGCAAAGCTGCAAAGAAGATGGGGCGGGGCGAATGAGCTTAGAGATTGATGTTCGTTTTCAGCGCGGCGACTTTAAGTTAAATTTTAAAGAGCATTTTAGCGATCCAGTGACTGGATTGTTTGGCGCATCTGGCGTTGGTAAAAGCACATTGCTAGGTTTGCTGGCTGGCTTTTTAAAGCCTGACCAAGGTCACATTAAGCTCGAGGGAGTTGCCTTGTTTGATAGCAGCCAGCTTATCAACTTACCGCCGCATCAAAGACGCATTGCAACGGTATTTCAAGACGGGCGCTTGTTCCCGCATTTGAGTGTTCAGGATAACCTGCTCTATGGCTTTAAACTATGCACAGCGGCTAATAGACGCATAGATTTTGCCAATGTTGTTGAGTTACTAGAAATTGAAGATCTCACTGCTAAAAGAGCGCATGCTTTATCTGGCGGCGAAGCTCAGCGCGTTGCGTTGGGTAGGGCTTTGTTAATGTCGCCCCAATTACTATTGCTAGATGAGCCCTTGTCGTCGCTGGATGCTCGTTTAAAGCAGCAAATCCTGCCTTTTTTAAAGCGCATTAAAGACGAAATTAAAATTCCTATGGTCTATGTTAGCCATGACAGCGAAGAGATGAATTATTTGGCTGACAAGGTATATCAGTTAGCTAAATAACAATATAAGTCAGTCCCTCATTGAACGAATTTTTCTAAAAGCGTACTATATTTGATATGAAGCGCTTTAATGCATTGTTGGCCTTAATTCTCCTGATATTGCCTCCCTTGCAAGGGTTGGCAGCATCAAGCAGTGTATTCCGTCATCAACTGACGGCCAGCTCGCACGCCATTCAAGCAAGCCATGAACAGGCTCATGCTTGTCATCAAACTAGCAAGCAGCATGATAGCGATCATCAAAAACAGAAAAATGATTGTGTTTCAGCTTGTGGGCAGCTCAATATGGCGGCTATTAACCTGACAGTTTCTACTGAGTTAGCCGAATTCACCCCATCTTATGTGGTTGGTTCATCTAAAAGCTATCTTTCCGTTTTACTTCCTAAGTTACAAAGACCCCCCATTCAAATCTCTTAATGCGATTACATAGTCCGAGGGCTGATTAGCCCTTGGGGTTTTATCCGTGCTTATTAAGAGATTTTATGAAAAAAAATATCCTATCGTTGATATTCCTTTTGACGCTATTGGCGCATTTACAAACAGCCATCGCTCAAATAGTTGAATATGAGCTAGTGATTTCTAAAGAGCGTATTTCCATATTGGATACGCCAGCTGAGAAAATCACTGTTAATCACACTATTCCTGGCCCTACGCTTAAATTTAATGAAGGTGACGAGGCCGTTATTCATGTTAAAAATAATATGAATGAAGACACTTCTATCCATTGGCATGGTTTGTTGTTGCCCAACGCAATGGATGGCGTTCCTGGTCAGGGCGGTTTCAAAGGCATTAAGCCTAGTGAGACCTTTACATATCGCTTCAAGATTAGGCAAAACGGCACTTACTGGTACCACGCCCACAGTCATGGACAAGAGCAAGATGGCTTATATGGCGCCTTAGTCATTGCACCTAAAGCGCCATCTATCCAGTCAGATTATGATGAAGTGGTTTTGCTATCGGATTACAGCAAAGAAATGTCATCAGACATCCTGTCTAATCTAAAAATGTCGTCTGATTATTATCAATACGCCAGAAGAACAGTAGCTGATTTTTTTGATACCGTGAAAGCAAAAGGTTTCAAAGCCGCTATTGATGAGTCAGCCATGTGGGGGCAAATGCGTATGCTACCCACAGACCTTGCAGATGTTTCTCAATATAGCTTTTTGGTGAATGGTAAAACGCCTGAGCAGAATTGGACAGGCAAGCTTAAGCAAGGCGAGACCACTCGATTGCGCGTGATTAATGGCTCAGCCATGACCATTTTTGATGTTCGTGTGCCAGGACTCAAACTAAAGGTGATTGCTGCTGATGGTCAGCCTGTTGAGCCCTTTGATGTGGATGAGTTTAGATTCGCGCCAGGCGAAACCTATGACTTTCTGCTTAGCCCTGCGGATGATAAAGCCTATCGCTTTGTAGCAGAGCCGATTGATAGAACTGGCTTTGCGCTTGGAACATTGGCACCTCATCAAGGGATGCTGGGCGAAGCGCCTGCGCAACGTCCAAGAACCTTGCTAGCGATGGCGGATATGGGAGCTTCACATACCCAAAGTGACACCCCCAATCATTCTGAACATGCAGGTCATCAAGGGCATGTTTCTGCTGACTACGATACTGGCGTAAAAGGCAGTGGCTGGGTTAAAAATGGTGCGCCAGAAGGTGCTGTGGTTCTTCAATACAAAGACTTGCGTTATTTAGGTAATCAGCCTGAAACCAAGGCGCCAGAAAAAGAAATCCAAGTCACCCTCGATGGCAATATGCAACGCTATATTTGGATGATGAATGGTAAGAAGTTTTCAGACGCTGAGCCCATCAAACTGAAATATGGTGAAAGGGTACGCTTAAAGTTTGTTAATCAAACCATGATGGCGCACCCCATGCATCTACATGGCATGTTTATGCAGCTTGAGAATGGGCAGCCTGCAAACAAATTGCCGAACAAGCACACCATCATTATCGCTCCGGGTGATACTTATTCAGCCCTGCTAACAGCTAATGAGGCGGGCGAATGGGTATTTCATTGCCACCTGCTTTACCACATGGCAACAGGGATGATGACTAGCGTTGTGGTTAGCCAGCCATCTGAGGCTGGGCACGATATGCACCATCATATGCATCACAGCGATACACAATCAAATTCAAGCAAAGTCGATGCAGCAAAACCTGCTGAGACTCAACCTAAGCAAGGAGAACATCATGCGCATTAATACTTTATTAGCTTTAGTTTTATCAATCTCAACATTTTCTATGAGTGCATTTGCACATAATGGTGAAGACCACCAACAGAAGCAGGAAATGCAACACGCTTGTATGAAACATGATCATGATCAAAAGGATGCCAATGGGTCAGAGATGAAGCATGAAGACTGTGAGGAAATGGATCACTCAAAGATGAATCATGAAGAACATCAGCCACAAGACCAAACACCGAAAGAAGAAACTAAACATGAGCATCAACATTAAATCAATTATTTTTGCGGGCTTGGCTTTAGGGCTGGGGGCTACGAGCTTTGCTGATGAGTTGCATACATCAGAACATGGCGACGCCATTTTTCATAAAGTTAGACTTGAAGCAGGTGCTGGTGAGGCTGATGGTAAAGGCTATGGCAGTTTTGATTTGGATGCTTGGATTGGGACTGATCAAAATAAGCTATGGATTAAAAGTGAAGGGCAGCGCACTAATAGCCATACTGAAAAGCTCAACCTGTGGGCGCTGTATAGCCGCAATATTGCTAGCTTTTGGGATGCTCAAATTGGGGTGCGTGTAGATGATGACCCTAAGGCCACGAGCTATTTAGTAGCAGGCTTTGAAGGTCTAGCACCTTACTTTTTTGAAACCGAAGCACATGCTTTTATCAGCAAAGATGGAAATCTGAGTTTTAGGCTTAAACAGCGTAACGACTTTTTAATTACACAGAGGCTTATTGTGCAGCCATATGTTGAAGCTGCTTTGTACGCGCAATCAGTCAAACAAAGTAATATTGGCGCAGGCTTGTCTCAAGCTGAATTTGGTATCCAGACACGATACGAATTCACACGAAAATTTGCGCCATATTTTGATGTTAAATATGAAAGGAAATTTGGTGAAACAGCTTCTTTTGCAAAACGGGCGAATGAGGACGTAGATAGCTTTGTTGCTATGATAGGCTTAAGAATGATGTTCTAGCTGTTATCAGTAGTTGTTTTGAACTGATAGGTGGAAGTTTAGAGCTAAATCGATACGCTATTAGAAAGAAACCCCTTGTTAATCAACAAGGGGTTTCTCGTATTGGCGTCCCCACGGGGATTCGAACCCCGGTCGCCTCCGTGAAAGGGAGGTGTCCT
>JBMSSY010000034.1:0-12272 GCA_049424605.1 Candidatus Methylopumilus sp. | reverse complement strand
TCAGCATGCCCGACAATACCGCCATAACGGTACGGCCTGTGAGCGACTGGCGCAATCCACTGCTGGTTAAAACCAACAACTTTGACCTCAGCGCCATTAGCGGCAAACAACATGGAAATAGGCAAACCAGGTTTGATGCGCTGATAATAGTGCCCTTCCAACAAGGCCGCCCCTGCTTGTGCGTTTAACACGTGCGTGCCACCAGAGCCGCCTGCTTCCTTGCTCAGCCAACCAGTTGAATCTGCTAGCGCCTCAAAACACACTTCTGGATGCGGGATAGATAAACGCTGTAACAGACTAAAAAACTCAGGTGCGTATTTTAGCCGCTGTACCGTTTCTGGCGTGTTGCCTATCAAAGGTAGCTTTTGAGCAATGCGGCTTAATAAATCGGGTTGCGCTTCAAAGCCACTGCCGTAGGCAAAACCTACAAAATCGCTTAAATCTAGCGCATCAAGCACGGCCTCAAATTGCTTGGGCTCAAAACCGCTGTTGGCATACTCCACCTTGTAAACATGGCTTGCATACTGCTGGGTATCAGCATCAGCAAATACATCTATCGCCGTCACCGCATAAGCAGCTTGTGCCGCGGCCTTCACAAAAGGGCGTGATGAAACTGCGGCGATCAGGACTTTGTTTGCCAAGATACTAAGCTTTACAGGCTATTGCGTGCCATTTCAAAGGCAGACAAGAAATCCAAGTAATGTTTTTGATCAGATTCCAGCATTAGCTTCAATAAACCATGTTGGGTTTTATATTTCACATTACCAATGGCTAATGCCCCTATGCCAAACGCACTGGTTCCAGCAATGGCTGCCCCATCAGCAAACACATCAACGCCCTCAGCCCCAGTGGGCGGCACAGCATTTACATCGGCAACTATCTTCAAATCTTTAGCTTGCGCCATTTGCGCCAGACTGATGACTTGCACACCTGCGGCGGCGGCGCAAAGTGCAATATCGGTGTGCTTTAACACATCAATTTTTGCAGCATCATTGGCGCCATCAACTGCCACAATATTCAAGCCATAACGTGCATTGTATGAATCGACTTTAGCTTGCACATCCGCAAGTTGGCGATGCGAAACCATTTGTACAGTGGCGCCATATTTAGCGGCAATCACCGCGGTACAGCCGCCCACTGGGCCTGTTGCGCCAAACACGCTGACACGACGACCCTTTAAGTCACCACCAAAGTTTTTGCTTAAATGCTGCTCTACTTTTGCCATCATGCCAGCCGCGGTTGTAAAAGCGCCCGATGGGTCAGCAAACACTGAAACCTCGAATGGCGGCACCATGGCTTTTTTAGCTGAATTCAACATATCCATTGCCGTGTCTATATCGCGACCGCCAATAAATACACTTTCACGTTTTACACCACTGGGGCCGCGTGAAAAAATTGCATCTTGCACCAAGCCTGCGACTTCTTTTATTTCCACATTGGTGTAAGGCATGATTTTGTCAAAACCCGCATCAAAGGCCATGTTTACATCAAATGGGCTGGCATTTTTTGCCGCGGTGATTAAATGCAGAATAGATACTTTTTCCATGTTTTACGCTTTCATTACCTAAAAAAATTATGTTTCGCTCACGTGTATCTGACTGGCTTGATTATTCGCTTTAGTCAGCACGAATGCTAAATTCTGTTGATGTGCAAATGTCACATTAAGTTGTTTCATCTGTGTTTCAGCCTCAAGCTGACTTGCAAACACCGCAAAGCCTGTTGGCCCCCAAGAGCTTTGTCCAAAGCAATGCACTCCACTCGCCTGCAAGTGTTGCAGTACTGCACTGACTAAGGGGCTGGTGTAGCGTCCACCACCCTGCGCTGGCGCAAAATAATCCCCTGTTACCGCCTGTAATGCTTGAATCGCTTCACCAAAAGCAGGCAAATCACGCTCAATAATTGCGGGCATGGCTTGCATCAAAACATAACGGCATAACAAGGCCGCAGACGATGCTGGAAACGCTGGTAGATGTTGAAAGGCAGCCAGCTCTTGATCGCCATGCACACCTAAATGGCCTTGATCAAAAATCAACAAAATGGGCCAGTCTTCAGGAAAGTCTGTATGTGCAATCACTGGAGGCACAGCCGATGCGGATGCTCGCCCGCCATCGACAATTAAACCGCCAGTCGCAAAAGTGCCTAAGCCTATACCTGAGCGCGCGCCGCGTTTGGTTAACACGGCGATTTCATTGACGCTTAAATTGCGCTGATAAAGCGTGCTAATTGCCATGCCTATCGCCAAAGAAAGTTGCGTGCCCGAGCCCAAGCCAGAATGTTCAGGGATGGCGCGCTCTAACTTAATGTGTAAGCCAGACTCAATATTTAAAGCTTGGGTGATTTGCTGGGCGATTTTAACAGCGCGTTCCGCGCCTTCACCCTCGGCTGTCAATGTCGGCGCAGGGGCCACGCTTAATGCGGTGGATGGCGCTTGTAAACTTAGGCCTATGCTCCCAAACTTGCGACCTAGATCACCGTTTAAGTCGAAAAACCCCATATGCAAACGCGATGAGGTGGTGACGTGAACACAGCGTTGTGCAACGCTTATCCCGCTTGCCACATCCACATCCATTTTGCTCATGTAAAGTCACGCCTAAGTGCATTTTTCGATTTGCCATTGTAGCGCAGAGACTAGGTTTTTCCTATGTTTAAGCGGTTTAAGTATTTTTTTAAACGCATAAAAAAATCTGGCAATTAATCGCTTTTGTTCAACATTGACGAGCATTAAAGAATTAAAATAGCTGTTATTGTTCAGTCGGCATTCGAATTATTTTCAAAAGACAAGGTTTTTAGATGGAAAATTTCAGCGCTTCTAGCATAGAGGCCGTTACCTGCCCTGCCTGCGGCTTGCTTTGTGATGATATTGCGTTAACGCGAGATGCAACAGGCCAATTAAAAGTAAGCAATCAAGCTTGTATCAAAAGCATTGCCTTTTTTGAGCGCCCCTTAAAAGCCACAAGCCCGATGTTAAGCGGCAAACCAGCCAGCCTTAAGGCAGCCATTCAAAAAGCTGCTGAGATTTTAGCCAACAGCAATCAGGCTTTATTTGCTGGACTAGGTACTGAAGTACAGGGCATGCGTAGCGTATTAAGTCTAGCCGACAAAGTGGGCGCGACACTAGACCATATGAATGCTTACAGCAGTTTCCGCAACACTTTGGTGGTGCAAAACTCAGGCTGGCAAGTCACCACCCTCACCGAGGTGCGTAATCGTGTAGATTTATTGCTGGTTATTGGTAGCGACATTGTCAGCCATAACCCTCGCTTCTTTGAGCGCAATATTTGGAATAAAGAAAGCATGTTTGGCCAAGACACTAGCTCACGCGAAGTGGTGTATTTAGGTGGTCAGGGCATCAATACTTCGGCAGGGATTTCACCCAAAGGGGTCAAGCCAACTGTTTTACCTTGCGACTTAGAGCGCTTACCAGAAGTCGTCGCCGCTTTACGCGCCCTGATTTCAGGCAAAACCTTGCATGCGAGCGAAGTCGCTGGCATTCAAACTAGCGATTTACTCAGTTTAGCTGAGCGTCTCAAAGCCGCTAAATACAGTGTGGTCGCTTGGGTAAGTAGCGACTTAAATATCCATCACGCTGAACTGACAATACAAAACATCACCGAGCTAGTCGTTAAGCTTAACGCTAAAACCCGCTCATCAGGCTTGCCGCTAGGCGGTAGCGAAGGCGATTACAGCGTTAACCAAACCAGCACTTGGACTAGCGGCTACCCTGTTCGTAGCCGATTTACACGCAAATATCCCGAGTATGATCCTCATCACTTTAGCGCTGAACAATTGCTCAACAATGGCGAAGCAGATGCCTTGCTTTGGGTGAGTGAGTTCAATCCAGACAAAACCGCACCGCCAACCCAAATACCAAGCATCGTGATTGGTCATGCCAATATGCAAGCAAAGGATGCTGATGTGTTTATCCCTGTCAGCACCGCAGGCATAGCCCATACCGGCACCATGTTTCGTATTGATAGCTCAGTAAGCTTGCCGCTAGGCAAGCTTCGCCCAAGCGACTTACCCAGCTTAGCTGAGGTAATGGTGGCAATTGAAGCGGCACTATAAAAGCCTTTAAAGAGAGTAAAACCATGTTGATTAAATTAAGCGGTGGCAAAGTTTATGACCCCGCCCATCAAATTGATGGAAAAGTGATGGATATTTACATCCGCGATGGTCGCATTGTAAGCCGCCCACGTGATGATGAAACCATAGACCAAACTTACAACCTGAGCGGCAAAGTGGTGATGGCTGGGGCGATTGATATGCACACGCATATTGGTGGCGGTAAAGTGAATATTGCCCGCATGATGTTGCCCGAAGACCACCGCGCCGACCCAACTGAGCACAGCGCTTTATGTCGTTCTGGTTGCGGTCATGCCGCGCCATCTACTTTTACTACTGGTTATCGTTACGCAGAGATGGGCTACACCGCGGCTTTTGAGCCAGCGCTTTCGCCTGTCAACGCCAGACAATCTCACTTAGAAATGGGTGACACGCCGATTATCGATAAAGGCGGTTACGCCATGATAGGTAGCGATGATTATTTCTTAAGGATGTTGGCCGCTAAAAAAGACCAGAATGCGATTAATGATTACGTTGCTTGGATTATGCACGCCTCACAAGCTATCGGCATTAAAGTGGTGAATCCTGGCGGGATTAACGCATTTAAGTTTAATCAACGCGCATTAGATTTGGACGAACAAAACGCACATTACCAAGTCACCCCGCGTGAAGTGCTCAAAGCCTTATCCCGTGCGGTGCATGAGCTAGGCGTGCCACATCCATTGCATGTTCATGGTAATAATTTAGGCGTGCCAGGCAATATGGAAACCACGCTAAAAACCATGGGCGCTTCTGAAGGCTATCCACTGCATTTAACGCATATTCAGTTTCATAGCTATGGCACTGAGGGCGACCGTAAATTTTCATCAGGTGCAGCGGCGATTGCCGAAGCGCTGAATAAAAACAAAAATATCTCCGGCGATGTTGGGCAGATTTTATTTAATCAAACCGTGACTGCTTCTGGCGACAATATGCGCCAATTCGCCAATTCAGCGCTAGGCTCACCTCGCAAGTCGGTGATTATGGATATTGAGTGTGATTCTGGCTGTGGCGTGGTGCCGTTTAAATACAAAGACCAAAACTTTGTGAATGCTTTGCAATGGGCAATCGGTCTAGAGATTTTCTTACTCACCGATGATCCATGGCGTATTTTCTTAACCACCGACCATCCGAATGGCGCACCGTTTACCAGCTACCCGCATCTGATTAAATTGCTGATGGATAAAACCTTCCGTAACGATATGTTTGCCAAGCTGAATCTAGATGCACAAGCCATGAGTACGCTCACTAGCATAGATCGTGAATACAGCTTATATGACATTGCGATTATGACCCGCGCTGGCGCAGCCAAACTGGTTGGCTTGCATGATAGAGGGCATTTAGGCATTGGTGCAGGCGCCGATATTACCGTTTACACCGATCACCCTGACCGCGAAAAAATGTTCGCAAAACCTGATTATGTTTTTAAAGATGGCGAGCTTGTGGTTAAAGATGGTCAAGTCGTCAAAGTCACTTGGGGACATACCCACACGGTAAAACCTGAATTTGACCGTGGCATTGAAAAAGACATTAAAAAATATTTTGATACTTATCACACCATGAATATGGAAAACTTTAAAGTCAGCAATGATGAAATTGCAGAAGGTGGACGCGGCGGCGTGATTGTTCAGGCTTGTGAAGGTCGTCGGGAGAAATCACTATGATTATTAACGGCGTACAAATCGACGACACCTTTGCCGAAGCATTTAATATGCGCGGTACTCGGGTGATTATCACCGCACAAAATCATCGATGGGCTTACAACGCGGCGCATGCCATGACAGGCTTTGCAACTTCGGTCATCGGTTGCGGTGTAGAAGCAGGCATTGAGCGCGAACTGGGTGCGGCAGAAACCCCTGACGGACGTCCTGGTGTCGCCGTGCTGATGTTTGCCATGGGTAGCTCAGTGCTGATGAAGCAACTAGAAAACCGTATGGGTCAAACCATTCTCACCTGCCCCACTGCGGCTGCGTTCTCAGGGATAGATGGCAACGAACGCATTAATCTTGGTAAGAATTTACGTTTCTTTGGCGATGGCTTTCAAATCTCCAAACAGTTCGGCGGCAAACGCTATTGGCGTGTCCCTGTGATGGATGGCGAATTTATCACCGAAGAAACCACAGGCATGGTGCGCGCTGTTGGCGGTGGCAACTTTTTAGTTTTGGCAGCATCTCAGCCGCAAGCCTTGGCGGCGTGTGAAGCCGCCATAGACGCCATGAAAAAAATCCCCAATGTCATCATGCCCTTCCCTGGTGGCGTGGTACGTTCTGGCTCTAAAGTAGGTTCTAAATATAAAGCCTTATTTGCTTCTACCAACGATGCCTTCTGCCCAACATTAAAAGGTCTGACAAACACACAGCTTTCTGATGATATCGAATCGGTGATGGAAATCGTGATTGACGGCTTAAGCGATGCGGATATCCGTAAAGCAACTTATGTTGGCATTGAAGCCGCTTGCAAGCTAGGCGCTGAAAACGGCATTAAACGGATTTCGGCAGGGAATTACGGCGGAAAGTTAGGCCAGTTCCAATTCCACTTACGTGACATTATGAACGACAAAAGTTTAAGCGGAGAAACAGCATGAGCGCTTTAACCTTCACTCTCAACAAAGACCTAGTGCAAAAACTAGATGTCTCGCCGCTTATTCCTGATTTATTAGCAGACAAAAGCGTTGCGGATATTGCCGGCACTTTACTTTGGTACGGCAAACAACAAATTCGTACCGATGAGGCATTTACGATTACTGGGTCAGATAAGCAAGATCTGGTTTTTAATAACAGTTCAGCAAAAATTGATTACCTCGGCAGCGGTATGAAATCAGGCAGTATCAGCATCAATGGTGATGCGGGGGCGTTTTTGGCTTTTCAAATGCGCCAAGGCAATATTACGCTGAATGGCAATGCTGCCGACTTTGCTGCCAGCGGCATGGCTGGCGGGTTACTGCAAATCAACGGCAATGTTGCTGACTATCTTGGCGCCGCGATTGTTGGCGACAGAAAAGGCATGAAAGGCGGCATTGTAATCGTCAAAGGCAATGCAGGTGAACGGGTGGGCGACCAAATGCGTCGCGGCATGATTCTAATAGAGGGTAATGTTGGTCGCTACTGCGCCAGCCGCATGTTAGCAGGCACCATAGGCGTACTGGGTCATGCTGGCGAATATATCGGCTATGGCATGCGCCGTGGCACGCTACTACTTAGCCAAACACCAAAACTGCACGCGACTATTCAAGATTGCGGCACCCATACCTTGCCGTTTTTGAGCTTAATGTTTAAGTCGTTTAGTGGCTTGCCTAGTCAATTTGCACAACTCAATCAAAACCGTGTGCAACGCTTTGCTGGTGATATCGGCAATGATGGTAAAGGCGAAATCCTAGTTTTTAAATCCTAGTTTTTAAATAAGCGCTGTTTAAATAAAATATTGGTGTTTAAATAAATCGAAACACTTTCAAACAAAGGGGCGCGTGATGCGCCCTTTTGTTATGTAAACCTTTTCACTATGTCGTCCACACTGGCTTCTGGCAGACTCACTAAAACCGTTACCCCATCAGCAAACTTTTTATCTAGCAGAACGCCATCTATCTTGGCTAATTCACGCATAAAATAATCTAGCGTTTTATATTCAAGCTTGAGCTGCAAAGTCTTCATTTCCACATAAGGCATTAGCTTGGCATTTTCAATCGCCAAGCGCCCAGTGCCAACATAAGCCCTAGCCAAGCCGCCTGTGCCTAAGTTAATACCGCCGTAATAACGAATCACGCCTACACATACATTGATTAAATCGCGACCTTCAAGAAACTGAAGAATAGGCTTGCCCGCCGTGCCTGATGGTTCGCCAGCATCGCTAAAACGCTGCACGATGCCTTGTGCTGTTTTTAAACGAAAGGCATAAGCCAAATGATGGGCACTGGGGTGCTGACTGGCTAATTGACGCAAACAGACCGCAACCGCACGTTCATCAGCACAATACTCAGCAACGGCGATAAATCTAGATTTATTAACGGTATATTCAGCAAAACCAGATTGGGTGATTTTTAACAAAAGAAAAACTCGCGTGCGGCTTAAATATCGCCTTTTCTGGCTTTATCGATAATTTGAATTAAGGTGTCTTCTAAAGCTTGTGCCGCTTTTTGCGCACGTGGCGTGGGATGGGAAATACTTTTTAAGTCGTAAGTGGGTCTATCAATCGCCAAGTAAAGCTGACCTTGTTGCTGATAAATCCCTATCCGACAAGGCGCAAACACCACAAACTCAGGGTGGTCCAGCATAATCTCAGCGCCCATGCCCAAATTACAAAAGGCGCGTACTTCTAGCACCCCTTCTGGCGCTTGACCGCGCTGTTTCATATGTTCGCCTATAGGGAAATTGGCAGGGTTTACAAAGTTCATGCCCTCTGAAATCACTTTTAAACTGGTGATAACATCGTCATAACTCACACCAGGTTCAACTGGCACGGTATAAATGGCTTTGTTGAAATCAATGGCAGGCAAAGGCTTGGCAGCGCCAGCCGCAAAAGAAATTAGGCTTAAAACTAAAAGCAGGATAATTTTTCGCATATCGCATTATGACATCAGATGGCGTCAGTTTGCGAACGGTAAAAATCACTGAATATAAAACTACGTAAAAAAACTGGGCACTGGCTTATTGCAAAGCTTATTCACCCTTAGTCCGAGGTGCTAACCTCAGTCACGAGATCAGACTTTAGACAAGGTAGATAAATTTGCACGCTCGCTTGCTCGCCCTCTTGATGGGAAATTGACTGTTTAAAATAGCCATGATGCTTAGCAATCACTGTTTGAATAAAATCCAAACCCATGCCAAAGCCTTTGTTTTCAGGCGTCTGCCTGCTGGCATCCGATGGGCTGCCCACCTGATTGGCAATGGTTAAAACCAGCATGTTTTGATTGCCTGATTGTTGCATCACCTCGGTCAATAAATGCACTTCTGAACCATGCGCGCCATAACGAACGGCATTAGCTAGCAGATTAACTATGACCCGCGTCATCAAGCGAGCATCGACCTCAAGGAATATGGGCTCAGCAGGGGCATAAACCACGCGCATTTGACGGCTCTGCATCAGATCTCTTACCTGATAGATTGCCTCATCAAGCAAGGTTTCTATCAAGGTTTCTTGCATGCTGTATTGATCAGATTCGGCACGAATTGAAAGAATAAAGTCGTCCATCATCGACAGCAAAAAGTGCGAGTGCTTTCTAATTTTAGCAACCTGCTCACGCTGGCCTACAACAGATACATCTTCATGACGACAAACCGCCAATATAGAAGCCACTGGCGTCCGCATATCGTGGGTCAAAATTGCCAAAGTACGATCACGTTGTTTTTGTAGATTAACAAGGTCAGTAATATCAACCATCATCATCAATTGCCAATAATTGAGCTTGCTAAAAGGCAGCGGCAGCACACGCATTCTATACTCACGCAGCGCGCCATTTTTATCTAATGCGGCAAATCGCTCTTCGGAATAAGGTCGATGTAATAGCGCTGAAATTTGCTCATCAGAAAACACTTCAAGATGGGCAAATAAATTCGCCATCAAATTGCCTTTTTTGAGCATCTCATCTTCAAAGATGGCGCTCATTTTTTGGTTGTGACGCATAATTCGCCCATGCTCATCGGCAATCAATACCGCTTCTGGGATTTCACTAATCACTAAAGACAGAAAGTGAAGACGCTCGTTAACAGATTGAATCGCCTCGCTCAGTATTTGGGTATAGCGCAAAAATACTGAACGGGATGAGAGGGCTTGAGGCATGGCTGTTTGCTTATGCGCCTCATCAGAACCAGCAAGAATAAGGATATTCTGCTGCATACAATGACTAATCATTTCCATCCGTCGCCAAGCCCAAACTGGCTTAACCAATAGCATTGCTAGCGCGACTGGCAATGGATCTAGCCATATATTAAAAAACTTTAATAGGCCAAAACTCGTTAAAAGCATTAGGGCAATTAATGAGATGGTGAGCATCATCTCAGCCACTGGGCTGAGAACTAACAGGCCAATCAGCACCGCCAGCAAACAAACAAGGCTAATGGCATACCCCCACGCAGCTGACGGCTGATTGATTAATTTGTCTTGTAACAAGGCATTAAGCAAACTGGCGTGAATTTCTAGCGCTGAGCTAAGTTGCCTTTTGGGTTGTGTGTTTAGCTGATTATTTGAATTGCTACTGATGGTGGGATATTGACTCACTAAATTTGGCGAACTGGCGCCCAGCAATAGATACTTATCTTTGAGCGTTGCAATCGGAAATGCGTCTGACAATACTTCAGATAAGGTAATGGTACGAAAGCCAGTTTTTGAATTCACCATAGCAAAGCGCCGATAATTCTGCGCAGACGGTGAAATCGACTGCTCCGATACCAGCAAAGCCAAATGTGGCAGCCCTGATGAATACAATTGCGCGCCCCGAATCACACCATCGCTATCGGCATGGGTTTCAATATGGCCATAACGTAAACTAGTGGTTTGAATCGCCGACACTGGTAATAATGGCTGCTTGCGATGTGCAGCCTGCTGAAATCGCAGATCAAGCGGCAACACGACATGATGCCGCGCCACTTGCTCGGCTAACTCGCTATCTGTGAGCATTTGACTAGCAAAAGGAAAATCAAAAGCAATCACGCGAGGCCTAGCTTTTGCATCGGCCAATTTTTTAAAAGTGCTGTGTAGTTTGCTCTAGAAACAGCCGTGGCAGTAAGATTAGCGGGGATTTTCTCATCAAGGTCAATTACAACAATATCTGCGGATGGTCTGACTTTGCTAGATGCTTGCAGTTGGTCGTAAAGAAAATTCCCTAGGACATCAAAAAACGGATAAGCAATCAATACCGCCAAAATAAAAGCGCTGATTGCCGTGGTCACAAGCCATTGCAAGGCAAATTGTTGCTCGTATTTGCTTGATAGATGTCGCAAGAAAAAGACTTTTAGTGTTTAGATGGTTTCATTCGGAACCTGCATTAGACGATAACCATAGCCATGAATAGCAACTAACCGTATATGCTCAGATTGCGCGCCAATATTCAGTTTGTTTCTAATCCATGCGACATGCACATCTAAAGTCCGCGATAAACCCTCTTCGCTTTGGCCCCAAATACGCATCATAATGTGGGTGCGTGAAAGCGGCCTATCAAGATTTGAAAAGAAATAATGAGCGAGTAAAAACTCTTTATCGGTCAATGATACTTTGCTATCAAGAAACTCAACCGTGCGTTCGGTATTGAGAAAGGTGTAGCCAATAATGGTTTCTGGAAAGTTGCCTTTTGTTGACACACCATAAGCGCGGCGAACCAATGCATTGATGCGCGCCATTAACTCTTTAGGACGCACTGGTTTCACGGAGTAATCATCTGCGCCAGAAGATAAGGCTCTCACAATATCCGCCTCATTATCGTTAGAAGTCAGAAAAATCACCGAGGTTTTAAAACCGAGCTCAGAGCGAATGTGCTTAAGCACCTGAAAGCCATCCATAGTGGGTACGCTCCAGTCTAAGATGAACATGTCATAGACTTCGGCAGGCAGGGTTTCAACCAACTGCAAACCATCGCCAAAAATTGACACTTCATGACCATTTTTCTTTAATAGGCCAGCCAGATCATCGGCGAGGGATTTTTCATCTTCAAGTATGGCGATATGCATTTTTTTCTATTCTTAATTTATTTAAATTTGATACAAAACAGTTGATAAGCGCACATATTTAAATACAGCCTAATAAAAAAATACGTATGAAAAATCGCTATAAACTCAGACTTCAAGCCATTCTAGCATAATTTAAATCATATCAAACTAATACAGCTATTTACCCAATAACTGTCATAGTTTAGGCGTAAAAAAACCGACCATAAGGTCGGTTTTTTTGTCTTGCTGATGATTATTCTTTTGATGCGCGTTTACGCTCATGCTCAAGCAAGTAGCGCTTACGGATACGAATAGACTTAGGTGTTAATTCCACCAACTCGTCGTCATCAATAAACTCAACCGCTGACTCAAGCGTTAACTGCACCGCTGGCACTAAACGCACCGCTTCATCAGTACCTGATGCGCGAACGTTAGTTAATTGCTTACCTTTTACTGGGTTCACAATCAAATCATTGTCACGACTATGAATACCAATCACCATACCTTCATATAGCTTGTCGCCTGGCACTGAGAACA
>JBMSSY010000033.1:0-12638 GCA_049424605.1 Candidatus Methylopumilus sp. | reverse complement strand
TAGTCAAGGCTATGCGCGCTGCTGTCAATTTGCCTATTCACTTGCACAGTCATGCAACATCTGGCTTGGCGAGCATGTGTTTGCTAAGGGGCGTTGAGAACGGCGCTACTATTATCGACACTTGCAACTCTTCTTTCTCAGAAGGTGCAAGCCACCCCACAACTGAAAGCTTGGTTGCGGCGCTACAAGGCACTGAATACGACACTGGCTTAAGCTTGGTTGCGCTTCAAGAAGTCACCGCGTATTTCCGTGAGGTACGTAGAAAATACTGGCAGTTTGAAAGTGAATTTACTGGGGTAGATACCCGCGTTTTAGTCAATCAAGTGCCTGGCGGTATGATTTCAAATCTATCGAACCAGCTAAAAGAGCAAGGTGCGCTAAACCGCATGGATGAAGTGTTGGCTGAAATTCCACGGGTGCGTGAAGATTTAGGCTTCCCTCCACTGGTTACACCAACTTCTCAAATCGTTGGTACACAGGCTGTGCTAAACGTGATGACTGGTGCGCGTTATAAATCGGTGACTAATGAAGTGAAAAATTATTTCCTTGGTCAATATGGTAAAGCACCTGCAGCAGTAAATTTGGATGTGAGAAACATCGCCGTTGGCATTGATGCTGAAGTGATTGAGTGTCGCCCTGCCGACTTGCTTGAAGATGAAATGGATAAGTTGCGCCAAGAGTCTGAAGCTTGGGCGATGACAGAGGAAGATGTGCTGACCTATGCCATGTTCCCTGATTTAGCAAAAACATTTTTGCAAGAGCGTAACGCTGGCAGCTTAAAACCTGAACAATTGCTGACTAAAGAAGCGGTATCAACGCATGATGCAAGATTTGCACCTAATGAGTTTAAGGTGACTTTACATGGTGAAACCTTCCATATTAAGTTAACTGGTAGCGGTCATCCTGGCGAAGAACAGCGTCCTTTCTATGTTTCTGTTGATGGTATTGCAGAAGAAGTCATCGTTGAAACCCTGAGTGAAATTGAAGTCAGTGGCGGACAATCCAATGGCAAAAAGAAAACAGCTCCAACCAACGGCGCAAGCGGACGTCCTCGCCCATCGCATGAAGGCTGCGTCACTACTGCTATGCCAGGGAGCATCGTAGACGTTAAGGTTAAAGCGGGTGACAAGGTAAATGCAGGTGACGCTGTACTGGTGATTGAAGCCATGAAAATGGAGAATGAAATTCAAGCTTCGGTAACTGGTATTGTTGTTGCGGTTCACGTTAAAAAAGGTGATACCGTCACACCCGATGAGTCACTTTTAGAGATTCAGCCTGAGTAATCAGCTTGCTTTAAACCAAAAGCCGACACTTATACGCTGTCGGCTTTTTTATAGGTCATGTGCTTATGATGCCAACATTAATATTAGCTTCATCTTCCCCCTACCGCCAAGCCTTGCTGGCTAGATTAGGATTGCCTTTTGAAGCAATCTCTCCTGAGATTGATGAATCTCCTTTGGATGGTGAAATGCCAGCAGAAACAGCATTAAGACTGGCACAGTTAAAGGCAAGAAAAGTCGCAGAAACTCATCCTCACGCTTTAATCATAGGCTGTGATCAAGTGGCAACCTTAGACGGCATACAGCTTGGCAAACCTATGACGCATGAAAATGCTGTCAAACAACTGCAACAACAACGAGGTCGCCATGTCACTTTTCACAGTGCCTTATGTTTGTTGAATGCAGATACCCAACGTATGCAGGCAGAAGTCGTGCCCTATGATGTTGAGTTTAGAAATGTCAGCGATCTACAAATAGAGAACTACTTGCACATTGAAAAACCTTATAACTGCGCAGGCAGTGCCAAATCCGAGGGTTTAGGTATTGCGCTGATTGCCTCAATGACAGGTAGTGACCCTAATGCCTTGATTGGCTTGCCGCTTATCAAACTAATCACCATGCTTCAAAACGAAGACCTTGATGTTATTTAAGCTGTCATTTAATACTCACAACAAGGCGATATAAGATGACCTTAGGTACTTTGTATATGGTTCCTGTCACTTTAGGCGACGACCATCTAAGTCATGTCATCCCTGCTGACGTGCTCAAGCTGGTTCAGGGCTTGGAGTATTTTGTGGTAGAAAATGAGAAAAGTGCGCGCCGCTTTTTAAGCGTAGTCAAAACGAATAAACCAGTACGCGAGCTTAATTTTCAGCTACTTAATGAACATAGTGCAGAAAAAGACTTGCCAGCGTTGATTGCGCCTTTATTGGCTGGACATAATCTCGGCATGTTATCAGAGGCTGGTTGCCCTGGCATTGCCGATCCTGGCGCGACACTTGCAGCCTTAGCACATAAAAAAGGGATACGGGTTGCTCCGCTTGTCGGCCCTTCCTCTATATTGCTCAGCCTGATGGCTTCCGGTTTTAATGGTCAGCGATTTAGCTTTTTAGGCTATCTACCAAGCGATAAGACAGCGCGTATTGCAAAACTTAAAGAAATTGAAAAGCAGTCACAACGCTTGAATGAAACACAGATTTTTATTGAAACGCCCTACCGCAACCAGCATATGCTAGAGGATATCCTAGCCAACTGTAGCGCTAATACACGATTATGTATCGCAAGAAATATTAGTTTAGAAACTGAGCTTATCATCAGCAAAACGCTTGCACAGTGGAAGCAGACTGAGTTGCCTGATTTGCACAAACAACCCACGGTGTTTTTACTGCTGGCTTAGACTTTCTTCAAAAAACAGGTTTTTAGCACCAAGCCTTTAACCTTGTCGACATTGCATTCAACTTCTTCTGGGTCATCTGTTAAACGAATGTTTTTAGCTACGGTGCCGCGTTTTAAGGTCACGGAAGTGCCTTTTACTTTTAAATCTTTAATCAATTGCACTGAATCACCGTCATTCAACATATTGCCATTGCTGTCTTTGCTATCACTCATTTACTTATCCTCGATATAAATTCATCATTTTTTTGACTGGCGCATAGCTCTTTCGATGTATCGGCAATACGCCATGTTGTTCAAGCATTTGCATGTGTAAAGGCGTTGGATAGCCTTTATGCTTAGCGAAGCCATAGGCTGGATATACTTTGTCTAGTGCATACAACTCAGCATCTCTAGCGGTTTTCGCTAAAATAGAGGCGGCTGAAATACAGGCTTCCTTACTATCGCCTTGAACAATGGCGCGCATTGGCAGTGTAAGCTTAGGACAATGTAAGCCATCGACTAGCACTTCACTAGGGCTAAGGCCAAGCGCATCCACCGCTCTTTTCATCGCCAGTAGACTGGCTTGCAATATGTTGATTTCATCAATTTCCTCAACGCTACTGCTAGCAATCGCCCAAGCTAATGCGTGCGCTTTAATTTCTAGCGCTAGGGAATCCCTTTTCTTTTCCGTCAGTTTTTTGGAATCAGCCAAACCAGATATCGGTTTGGCGGGGTCTAAAATAACTGCGGCGGCAAACACTGCGCCCGCCAAAGGGCCGCGCCCTGCTTCATCTACCCCGCAAACCAAATGCATGCTGGTCATTTTAGATATGCCAATACAGCTTGCGCAGCTTTATCGTCATTGTTTTGACGCAGCAATTGGTGGATGTTAGTAAACTCAGAACGAATGTCTTTTAATATCTCTTTATCATTGATGATAGACATAATCGTTTCCGTTAATTTATCTGGATTAGCCTGCCCTTGAAGCAGCTCAGGCACCACAAAGCGTTGTGCCAAGATATTAGGTAAGCCAACGTAAGGAAGATAGTTCATACGTTTAAGTATTTGCCAGCTTAGCCAAGGCATACGATAAGTAATCACCATGGGGCGCTTTAATAACGCGGCTTCTAGCGTTGCTGTACCTGAGGCAACCACTACTAAATCTGCCGCCTGCATGGCTAAGTGAGCATGCCCAAATAATATTTTAATATTAGGCTGTATTTCATTAATATTTGCTTTAAAGCGTTCATACACCGCTTGCTCAAAGAGTATGCGGGTTTTACGCGTAATGAGTGGCACTAAAAATAGCGCATCTCTTTCCACCTGACTGATTTTTTGCGCTGTTCTAACAAACAAATCAGCCAATTTTTTGACTTCCCCAACACGACTACCAGGCAACATCGCAATCACTAAAGGCGAGTCAGTGAGTTTTAATTGATCTCTTGCTTGTTGAGTGCTTGGGCGTATTGGCAATTCATCTGCTAATGGGTGGCCGACATAGCTGGCTTTGACCCCAGCGGCTTCATATAAAGCTGGCTCAAAAGGAAATAAAGTGAGGATATGATTGGCGGCGCGCTTGATTTTACTCATACGCCCTTTTCGCCATGCCCAAATTGAAGGGCTTACGTAATGAATGGTGTTGATGCCTTGTTTCTTGAGCCTAGTTTCTAAAGCAAAGTTAAAGTCTGGGGCATCAATGCCGATAAACACTTGCGGAGGGTTGTCGATAAAATAATTGCCAAGCTGCCTGCGCATTTTGAGCAAGCTGGGGATTTGCTTAAGCACATCAAAGCCATAGCCATGTAAAGAAAGCTTATCCATGGGGTAAAGTGACTTAGCGCCTTCTGCCATCATTTTGGGGCCTGCGATGCCCACAAACTCTAAATCAGGACGGTGCTTTTTAAGTGCGCGAATAAGGCGACTGCCGAGCAAATCACCTGAAGCCTCACCTGCAACAATTCCTATGGTCACTGCCATTGGGCTGCCCTATCGAATAATACCGCGTGTGGATAGGCTTAAGAAGTCCACCAGCAGGGTTAATTCAGGTGATGATAATGCTTGTTCGGTCAGTGCTGATTTGGCTTCTTTTAAAGTCAAACTTTGGCGGTATAGCGTTTTGTAGGCACGCTTAATATTAGCAATACTATCGGCAGAGAACCCTCTACGCTTAAGCCCTTCAGCATTAATGCCATGCGGATTAGCATCGTAGCCAGAAGCTGTTACGTAAGGTGGAATATCTTTAAACACCACTGAGCCAACAGCGGTAATTACATGCTGGCCAATTTTGCAGAATTGGTGAACCAAGGTAAAGCCACCAAGAATTGCATAATCATCCATATCCACATGGCCAGCCAATGAGGAGTTATTCGCTAGAATAGTATTGTTATGCACATAGCAATCGTGAGCAATATGAACATAGGCCATAATCCAGTTGTGATCGCCGATTTTGGTGAGCCCTTTATCCTGCACAGTGCCACGATTAAAAGTACAAAACTCACGTATGGTGTTGTGGTCGCCGATTTCAAGCTTAGTTGGCTCGTCTTGATATTTTTTATCTTGCGGCGCTTCACCTAATGATGAAAATTGGAAAATTTGATTGTGCTTTCCAATGCTGGTGTGGCCATTAATCACTACGTGCGGCCCTATGCTTGTGCCGCTGTCTATCTTAACGTGTGGCCCAATAATGGAATATGCGCCTACTGTGACGTCATCAGCAAGTTCAGCTTTGGGGTCTACAATCGCTGTTGGATGAATGTTTGTACATGCCATATTTAATGCTTATTCGATTTCTTTTAAAATACACATCATCTCGGCTTCAGCGACGATAGCATCGTCAACTAAGGCAACACCTTTATACTTCCATATGCCACGCAGTATGCGGTCAATGCTGACTTTAAGGATGATTTGATCACCTGGTGATACAGGTTTTTTGAAGCGGGCATTATCAATGCCTGCAAAATAGTACACCGCATCGTCAGTTGGTTTTACATTCATCGTTTTGAATGAAAGAATCGCGGCGGCTTGAGCCATTGCTTCCACAATCAGCACACCTGGCATCACTGGATGATATGGAAAGTGGCCTGGGAAAAATGGCTCGTTCATGCTGACGTTTTTGACCGCAACAATTTCCTTACCCACTTCCAATGACAGCACACGATCAACCAACATAAATGGATAACGATGTGTCAAATGATCCAATATTTGGTGGATGTCCATACTTGTATTTACGTGATCACTCATGTTCTGCCTTATCTTTCAATATTGAGTTTTGCAATTTTAATTGCGCTAATTCGTTTTCCAGTTTTTTCACTTGTTCACTTAAGGTCGTTAAATGACGTAAGCTAGCCGCTGTTTTTAACCAATCCGCATGCGCCTGAAAAGGCATCAGTGCGGTATAAGTATCTGACTTTTTCAAAGACCTTGTAATCATTGTGCCAGGTGACACAGTCACATCATCGGCAATTTCAAGATGGCCTAATATCATTGCCGCGCCGCCTATTCTGCAACGCTTGCCTATTTTTGCGCTACCAGCAATGCCCACACAACCAGCAATCACCGTATGTTCGCCAATCACACAGTTGTGACCAATTTGAATGAGATTATCTAGTTTAACGCCTTGCGCTATGATGGTGTCATCTAGTGCGCCTCGGTCTATGGTTGTGTTTGCGCCAATATCTACATGGTCAGCAATTAACACGCGGCCAACTTGTGGGATTTTTACCCAAGCACCCTCTTGGTTTGCGTAACCGAATCCATCCGCGCCAATTACCGCGCCCGAAGCAATATTACAATGTGCGCCTACGCTGCAATTAGCATAAATCGTGACATTGGCCTGCAATTGGCTTGCTTCACCTATGATGACATCATCACCAATAACACAGCCAACTCCCAACACAACCCCATCAGCCAGCTTTACATTTTGACCAATCACCACATTGGCAGCTAGCGAACATGAATCGGCAATCTCAGAACCATGTCCCACAACAGCGCTAGGATGTATGCCTTTAATCGCAGCAGCTTTAGGGTTTAACAAAGCGGAGACTTGAGCAAAGTAAGCGTAAGGATTATCTGTCACTATGCATGGCAAATCAGTTAAGGCTTTATTTTGTTTAGCCAAAATAACAGCGCTAGCTTTTGTTTCAGCAAGACTTTTACGATACTTGGTATCCGTGATAAAGCTAATGCTGCCTGCTTGGGCGTTTGCTAACGATGAAACGCGGTCAACCTGAACATCATTGCCCACCAATTCACCACCTAGTGCATCGACTAAGGCTTTAAGCGTCACGCTCATGTCATTCATCCAAGCTTAATGACGATTATTTTTTACCTAAGGATTTGAGCACCTTGTCTGTGATATCAATTTTCTTGTTTGCATATGCAACACCGCCATATACCACTAAATCATAGCCTTCAGCTTCAGAAACTGAGGTAACAGCCTTATTGATACGATCTTGCAAGGCACCTAACTCTTCATTTTTACGTAGATTTACATCTTCACGCAATTCACGTTGTTTACGTTGAAAATCAATCTTAAGATTAGCTGCATCGCGTTCTTTGTTTTTTCTGTCAGTGTCTGACATAGTCAACGCGTCTTTATCCAATGAGGTTTCAATATCTTTGATTTGCTTTTGTAAACGCTCTAATTCTTGTGTGCGCGGGCTAAATTCTTTTTCAAGCTTCTTACCACTTTCCGCAGTCTGAGGCGCTTCTTGTAAGATTTTATCGACTTGAACATAACCAATTTTAAGTTCCGCAGCAGTTGTGTTTGCAACAAAAGCCAACAAACCTACTACCAACAAACGGCTTAATAATTTACTCAATTGAAATCTCCTGTTATCTGATGCTTACTCATTAAAATTGTGAACCCAATTGGAATTGGATCATTTGTGTTTTATCTGTTGCTTGTGGATTAAGCGCTTTTGCAAACACCAATTTAATCGGTCCAAATGGTGAATACCAGCTAATACCAGCGCCGACTGAGTATCTTAAGTCAGTTAAACTATTCGCGCCCACAGTGCCCGCTACGTTATGGCCAGCGATACTACCTGCATCAAAGAATGTGCTTAAACGAAGTTGGCTTGAGTCTTTCATACCGGGCACAGGGAAGTAAATTTCCGCATTACCTAACAGGCGCTGGGTGCCGCCTGTAAAGTAGCCATAATGTGAAACACCGCCATCATTGTTAGGTGGAACATAAGGCCCAATTGAGCTTGTATCATATCCGCGCACAGAGTTTACGCCACCGATATAAAAGTTTTTAAAGAATGGGTAGTCTTTAGAGCCATAAGTGTCTCCATAGCCTGCTTCGCCATTAAGCATAAAGGTCATGAAGTTATTAATTGGTTGATACCAAGAATGCTTGTATTCCAATTTGTAATATTCAAGATCTAAACCTGGCAAGCCAATTTCTGATGATATACGCTGATATACGCCCTCTTTAGGGAATAAAGTATTATCACGCGTGTCATGCGCCCAGCCAAGATTTAGCATCCATGAGTAATTGCTACATCCGCCAGAGCTTGACCCGCCGCAATAATTCACATATGTGCTTGGGCTGGTCGGGCCAAGAGATACATCGGTGTAATCGAAGGATATACCAGCGCTCACCGAATCTCGCTCGTTCAGCGGCATGCCAAAAGAAACGCCACCACCATATGATGAAGTCTTGTAAGTACCCGTTCCTAAGCTTGAGGTATCAACATCTCGGCGATATACGTTAAAGGTGCGACTAATGCCATCAGGCGTGAAATAAGGATCGGTATAAGACAATGAGTAAACGGTATTTACTTTGCCTGTGTTTACTTGCGCAGAAACACGGTTACCAGTGCCCAAGAAGTTGTTTTGGTTAACGGTAACACCCAATACAATACCTTCAGCACTAGATAAGCCAGCACCAAACATAATGCTGCCAGTTGATTTTTCAGTCACGTTAATATTAAGGTCAACTTGATCAGAAGTACCTGGCACCGCTGGAGTTTCAAGGTTGACATCAGAAAAGTACTGCAAACGATCAAGACGCTGTTTAGAGCGCGTTATTTTATCTGCGCCATACCAAGATGATTCCATCTGACGCATTTCACGTCTAATCACCTCATCCCTAGTTCGGGTATTGCCTGTCAGATTAATTCTACGCACATAGACCCGACGGCCTGGATCAACCATAAAGGTAAATGCTACGGTATGTTTTTCTTTATCTACCTCAGGCACCGCGTTGACGTTAGCAAAAGCATAGCCTTCGTTACCTAGTCTGTCGCTCATCGCTTTGCTAGAACTGGTAACTTTTTGACGATTGAAGGTATCTCCCACATTAAGGCTGATGAGTTTACGTAAATCATCTTCGGCAATAATGGTATCGCCAGCTACTTTGATACCAGTCACCGTATATTTCTCGCCTTCGGTAATATTGGCGGTAATGTAGATATCGCGCTTATCAGGAGTGATTGAAACCTGTGTTGAATCAATATTAAACTCTAAATAACCTTGATTCATATAAAAAGAGCGTAAAGTCTCTAAGTCGGCAGTGAGCTTTTGCTTGGAGTACTGATCATTCTTACTCCACCAAGTCATCCAGTCTGGTGTTGTCAGTTTGAATTGCTCATGCAGTTCATCTTGGGTAAACGCTTGGTTGCCTACGATATTGATGCTTCTAATTTTTGAAACAGCGCCTTCTTCAATTTCAAATCGAAGATCAACACGATTTCGCTCCAAAGGGTTTACGGTCGCTTTAACGCTTGCGCCATACTTACCTTGAGACAAGTATTGGCGCTTAATCTCTTGCTCTGCACGATCCAGCATGGATTTATCAAAAATAAGGCCTTCAGAAAGGCCAATTTGCTTAAGCCCTTCTTTCATCTTATCTGTTGGGAATGATTTGTTGCCGTTAAAAGTAATTTGCGCAATGGCAGAGCGCTCTTGAACGGTGACTACTAAAACATCTTGATCGGCTTCAACACGCACGTCTTTAAAAAAGCCCGTGCCATATAGCGATTTAATCGCTTGTGTTGCTTTATCATCGTCCATTGTTTCGCCGACTTTGACTGGCAGATAGCTAAACACCGTGCCTGCTTCTGTCCGTTGAATACCTTCAACGCGAATGTCTTTGACAACAAAAGGCTCCATCGCCAAAGCACTTGAAGCATAAAGGCCGATAATCGCAATTGGTATTTGCTTTAACTTGGTACGTAATTTATCTTTAAAAGTCATTAGGCTTAGCCTGTTATCAATCTATTAATATCGTTATATAAGGCACATGCCATTAGCAATCCCAAGATTGTTAAACCAATGCGCTGACCAATTTCCATTACCTGCTCAGAAACTGGACTTCCCTTCACCAATTCAGCCATATAATACAACAAATGTCCGCCATCTAACACAGGGATTGGCAGTAGATTTAGCACCCCAAGACTAATGCTAATAACGGCCAAAAAAGCAATAAATGGATTTAAGCCTAAATGCGCACTCTGTCCAGCATAGCTGGCGATAGTAACTGGGCCACTAATTGACTTGATTGATATATGGCCTGTAAGCATATTACCGAGCATTTTTAGGCTAAAGGCTGCGGTTTCCTCGGTTTTTTTAAACGCGCTGATCAGCGCCTCAACTGGGGATTGATGAATGGTCATCAGGTAACTCTCTATCAATTTCTCATTCACTGATACCACAGCCCCAATCTGACCAACGGCTTTGCCGTCTTGATTAACACTGCTTGGCGTCACATTGATTAATTGCTTTTGAGCATCGCGCTCAACGCTCAGCACTATGGGTTTTGCTGGATGGGCTTGAATAAGCTTTACCAGCACTTCCCAATCCTCAATTGCTAAGCCATCTGCCTCAGTAATTTTATCTCCCGCATGCAACCCCGCTTTTTCAGCGGCGCTGTCTTTTAGCACGGACCCAATCACTGGCGCCACTTTAGGGCGGTTGGGACTTAAGCCTAGCTTTGCTAAAAAATCAGCGTTTAAGTCAGCCTCGTTAAGCGAGGTCAGTGATAATGTCCTGATATGTGTTTGCTGATGAGCATCTATAGTTTGAATGGCGATTGAAGGGCTTTTAAAAATATGGCGAACCAAAATCCATTGAATGTCTTGCCATAATTTAACTTTATCTCCAGCAACGCTAACAATTTGATCACCTTGATGAAATCCGGCAATGCTTGCTGCTGTGGCTTGCGGCACTTCGGCTAAAACAGGTTTAAGCCCTGTGGTTCCTTGCAACATCAACACCCAATATAAGGCGACAGCCAGCAATAGATTGGAAATCGGCCCTGCCGCAACAATCGCAATGCGTTTAAATACACTTTGACGATTAAACGCTCTAGCAAGGTCATGTGGGCTTAGTGCGGCCTTTTCATCTTCTGCCAGCTCACGTTCATCTAGCATTTTAACGAAGCCGCCGAATGGCAATGCAGAGATGACAAACTCGGTGCGGTCTTTGCCTAAAGTTTTGGAGAAAATAGGACGGCCAAAACCTATGGAGAATTTTAAAATTTTAACGCCACACCATTTTGCCACTTGAAAATGACCATACTCATGGATGGCAATTAAAAGCGCTAGGGTGAAAATAAAGGCAAGTAAAGTCATCATACGGCGCGTTTAACCCAATCTTCAGACAACATGCGTGCTTGTTGGTCGCAACTAATCAACATTTCTAAATCCGTTACCTGTGTAATCGTACTATTTTCCAACACTGACTCGATCAGCGCTGGAATATCTGTGAATCTTATTTTTTCTTGCATAAACGCTTCAACTGCTACTTCGTTGGCAGCATTCATAATCGCTGCCGCGTTACCTCCAGCTTTTAAAGCATCAAAAGCGAGTCTTAAACACGGAAATTTTTGCGTATCTGGAGCTTCAAAATCTAAACGCGCTATTTTAAACAAATCTAGCCCACTCACACCGCTTTGCAAGCGTTCAGGATAGCCCAGCGCATAGGCAATAGGCGTTCGCATATCTGGGTTACCTAGCTGAGCCAGCACTGAGCCATCAATATACTCAACCATGGAATGAATAACGCTCTGTGGATGCACTACCACTTCAATTTGCTCTGGCAATGCATTAAACAACCAGCGTGCCTCAATCACTTCCAAACCCTTGTTCATTAGCGTGGCAGAGTCTATCGTGATTTTAGGCCCCATCACCCAATTAGGATGATTTAAAGCTTGTTTAACATTGACTTGCTTAAGCGCTTCATTGCTTGCTTGGCGAAATGGGCCACCAGAAGCAGTTAGCAAGATTTTTTTAACGCCGCCATCCTTCAAGCTCATGCGCCTGTCATTGGGCATCACTTGAAAAATAGCATTATGCTCACTATCAATTGGGAGTAAAGTCGCACCACCAGTTTCTACCGCTTGCATAAAGATATTGCCAGCCATCACCAAAGTTTCTTTGTTGGCCAACAAAATTCGTTTCCCCGCCTTGGCTGCGGCAATTGCTGGCTTTAAGCCTGCCGCACCTACAATTGCCGCCATCACCGCATCGACTTCTGGGTGAGCTGAAACAAATTCCAGCGCCGACATACCGCTCAGCACTTCGGTTGTGCTGCCGGCTTGTTTTAACTTAAGAGATAGCTGTTCAGCCGCTTGCGCTTGCAACATCACAGCATAAGTAGGCGTGAATTTTTGACATTGAGCAAATAAGCCATCTACATTTTCATTAGCGGTAAGTGCAAATACAGCAAAACGCTCAGGATGCTGTGAAATAACATCTAAGGTATTAACACCTATGGTGCCTGTTGCACCAAGAATAGTGACTTGCTGCAACTTAGGCATGAAAAACAACAGCTTTAATGTAGAGATATAAGTTGTAATAAATAGGCAAGGTCAGCAAGAACATCACCAATGGCAGGCTAGAAGTTAATCCATCTATGCGGTCTAACACGCCACCATGCCCTGGTAATAGATTGCTACTATCTTTTACTCCAGCCTGACGTTTAATAAGCGACTCAAATAAATCGCCCATAATACTTAACACCATCACTCCCCAGAAT
>JBMSSY010000032.1:0-12647 GCA_049424605.1 Candidatus Methylopumilus sp. | reverse complement strand
TAAAGAAAGCCATCGTTGCAAAATTCAAAAATCAAAATAATTTTGATTACACAGAAAAAGAAGTCATTGTTGGCGTAGGCGGCAAACAATGTATTTTTAACCTTGCTTTAGCCGTGTTAAACCATGGCGATGAGGTTATTATTCCTGCGCCTTATTGGGTTTCATATGCAGATATCGCATTGGTAGCAGGTGCAAAACCTGTGATTATCGAATGTGGTATCGAGCAAGGCTTTAAGCTACTGCCAGCGCAATTAGAGGCAGCCATCACCGCAAAAACTAAATTGTTTATGATTAATTCGCCTTCTAACCCAACTGGCGCGGTTTACACGCTAGATGAGTTAAAAGCCTTGGGCGAAGTATTAAAACGCCACCCTCACGTACTAGTGGCAACTGATGATATGTATGAGCACGTCAACCTCACGGGTGATAAGTTCTACAATATCCTCAATGCATGCCCTGAGCTAAAGCCACGTTGTATCGTGCTTAACGGCGTTTCAAAAGCTTACTCTATGACAGGCTGGCGTATCGGCTACGCCGCTGGCCCTGCTTACATCATTAAAGCGATGGAAATTTTACAGTCGCAATCAACCTCCAACCCGACCTCTATCTCACAAGTTGCGGCACAAGCCGCCTTAGATGGCCCACAAGCTTGCATAGAACCGATGGTTAACGCGTTTATTGAGCGTCATGAGTATGTGGTTGACCGCTTTAATACAATGCGCGGTCTTAACTGCATTAAAGCAGGTGGCGCTTTTTATGCCTTCCCTGACGCTAGAGTAGCCATTAGCAATTTGCATCAAGAAGGCAAAATCAAAGAAGCCAGTGATATGGCGCTTTCAGAGTATTTGCTTGAGCAAGTCGGTGTGGCGGTGGTGCCGGGTTCAGCTTTTGGCGCCGAAGGCTATTTCCGTATTTCTTTTGCAACTTCAATGGACAATTTAAGAAACGCATTAGACCGCATTGAAAAAGCCCTGTCATAAAACGACTGAGCGCTAATTTTCTGAAAATACGGAACAAATTGATGCAAAATTTAGTCAATCAATCGACTTAAAAATAAACATCAGGAATATTCAAATGCTCACTTGGGAAAGTATTCAAAAATTAGTTAGCGAAGGCAATTTAACGCCAGACCAGCGCTTAGTAAAAACTGGCGCGCAATGGAAAAAACTGCTGTCGGAAGATGTTTATTATGTCACCCGCAACGCTGGTACCGAACGTCCATTTAGCTCACCGATGTGTACCCATTTTGAAGCAGGCATTTACGCTTGCGCCTGTTGTGACACCCTACTTTTTGATTCCACTGAAAAGTTCGACTCAGGCACTGGCTGGCCATCTTTTACCCAGCCCATTAAAGAAAACGCCATTGCCTACTACTTAGATGATAGCCTCGACAGAAGCCGTGTAGAGATTACTTGCAACACTTGCGACGCACACTTGGGGCATGTGTTTCCTGATGGCCCAGCGCCCAGCAAGTTACGCTACTGTGTTAACGCGCTGTCTTTGCAACGAAAAGGCTAATTCAACGCCTGCTTGAGCTTATCAAGCGCAAGTAAAACGTTCTTCCTAGACGTACCAATATTCATCCGCATAAAACCACTACCGCCCTTGCCAAACATAGCTCCTGGCGACAAGGCTAGCTTTGCCTTTTCAAGAAACAATTGCTGTAGCAATTGATCATCAAGCCCAAGCTGACGACAGTCCAACCACAACAAATAAGTGCCTTGTGCGGGCAGCACCGTAATATTAGGTAAATGTTGATTGGCGTAATCCATCACCGTGTCACGCGTTACTTGAAGGTAAGCGAGCAAGGCATTTAACCAATCATGTCCATGACGATAAGCCGCCTCAAAAGCGACTAAACTAAATGGATTCGTGACTGATACACCTGTTGCGGTTAAGTGCGCTTGTATCGCTTTGCGATATGGCGCATGCGGAACAATTAAAGCTGACAAGCCCAGCCCTGGGATATTAAAGGTCTTGCTAGGCGCAACGGCCGTGATGACCGTATCTTGTTTAAGATCTAATGTAGCAAGCACATGATGTTGGGCATCGGGATAAACCAAATCGGCATGAATCTCATCAGCCAAAATAATAAGTTGATGCTGTTTTGCAATGGCTAAGAGCTTTTGCAACTCATGTTGACTCCAGACTCGGCCAACAGGGTTGTGCGGAGAGCAGAGCAGTAAAATCTTAGCTTGTTTTGCACATGCTTCGAAATGCTCAAAATCTATTTGATAGCTAGAATGACCAAAACTATCGAGCGTTAACACAAGCGGGTTTTCAATCAAATGCCTGCCCGTATTATTCGCGACCGACAAAAATGGAAAATACACCGGCGGCTGAACAATAACGCCATCATCTTGATTCGTCAGCGCGGCAACCACTAGACTTAAGGATGGAACAACCCCCGGCGTTAGCACTATCCATTCCCGCTGAATATGCCAGTTGTGCTTAAGGCGCATCCAATCAATCAGCGCTTCATACAGGGATTCAGGCGCCATACTATAACCATAAATCGGATGCTCAGCCCTAGCCTTTAGTGCCTGAGTGACGGCATCAGGCGCGGCAAAATCCATATCGGCAACCCACATAGGCTGAACGTCTGCTCTACCAAATGTTTGCTGCAAGCCCTCATATTTGAGCGACAACGTGCCCTGACGATTGATGACTTGATCGAATTGCTCGCTCACCGAACACGTTTCCAAAAAGTCACTTCAGACAGCGTATGCTGAAATTTATGTTGCGTTTCTCGAATCACAAAAGGCACTTTTAATGGCTGCTTCACTAGCTCAAAGTGTTGCCCCAGCAATTCTTTAAGGCCATCAAGCGTGGTGACATTTTCGCCGTCTCGTTTAAAGCCGCCAATCCACTCCTCACGAGGGGTATGCTCTTCTAACCATGTATAAGGTGAAGTAATCATTAATATCCCGCCGATATTCAGCCTATTGTGAATTGCATTTAAAAAATGCCTTGGGCTATATAAGCGATCAATCAAATTAGCCGCTAAAATCAAATCGTAGCCTGTAAAGTTAGGCTTTAGATTACAAGCATCACCCTGCCAAAACTCAAGCTTATTTGCCAAGCCCTCTAAACCTAAGTCGGCTAAGGTTCGCTCTTGATAATTCACTAAATCGCCTTCAGTGGCCATGGTATAACGTAAAACACCCTGCTGTGCTAGCTTGATTGCTAAACCAATAAACCTTGCTGAAAAATCAATCCCAGTCACATGATCAAAATGTTTAGCCAATTCAAAACTTGCACGGCCTGTAGCACAGCCCAAGTCCAGCGCCGTTCTCATTGGCTGACCTTGCATGACTTCAACAGCCAAATCGCTCAATGCTTTGGGGAAATTAGGCACGCCATAGTAAGTGTCACCGTAGTGAAACTCAGAATATTCCGAAAGTTGTTTGTCATCTTCGTAATGAGATGAATGGTCTTCTATAGGTGTATCAGTCACGATATAACGAAACCCCGCATGTTGAAAAAAGTGTCGACGAAACGCGTAGCGCGCGCTTTTTAAGGCCTCATTGCCCGTTGCTATCCAAGAGCCACCTTTGATTAAATTATGACGGCCATCATAGGTTGGCGTAGTAAAGTCATCATAGATGGGATGTACTTTAAAACCGTCAAATGGGAATATCGGCGTTTCAGTCCATTGCCACACATTGCCCACCACATCAAACATCTCACCGTGCGCAAACTTATTCACAGGACAAGACGAAGCAAAATGGTCTAAATGTAAGTTGGCTTGCTGGCTATTAAAAATCGCCTCATCAGACAAACCAGCCTCTTGGTAAAGGCTATACCACTCTGCTTCCGTTGGCATTCTAACGGTAGCGCCTAGTTGTTCAGTTTTCCAATGGCAAAAGGCCTTTGCCTCGTGATAATTCACTTCAACAGGCCAGCTCCAAGGCATGGCAATTTCCTCTGCCATCAGCCTCAATTTCCATTCACTACCCTGCTGTACCCAAAAAGTGGGATGGCTAGCATGGGCATATTTTTTCCATGAAAGGCCTTCATCCGCCCAATAAGCATCATTTGCGTAGCCGCCTGCCTCAACAAAGCTTAAAAATTCAGCATTAGATGTTAGATACTTTGCGGCTTTAAAGGCTGGACAGTGTTTCTCGAACAGCCCATATTCGTTATCCCAACCGTAGGTTTCATCTTGCTTACCAATTTTCACATCACGGGCTTGGACATTGACCAAGCTATTGATAGGCGCTGCTGTATCCTGTTCGGCACAAATCGCCCAATGCGCTGAAGGCTGCACATACTTTAATGCGTGCTGGCGAATAAGCACAGAGCTTGTTTCCAAGTGAATTCGCTCATGCTCAATCCCCATTAAAATAACCCACCAAGGACTATCCCAGTCTATGGGCAAATTGAGGGGTAACTCGGAAATCAATTGATCAACCACTTGGCGAACTTGAAGGCGGTAAGCTTTGACCTCATGCACTTGAGGCCAATCATAGTTTTGTTCGTTAACATCATCCCAACCCATTTCATCTACACCAACCGCAAACATAGACTCAAACTTCGCGTTAACACGCTTAGAAATCAGTCCTGAGAGGATGAGTTTATTAATAAAGAAGGTATTGGTATGACCGTAATAAAAAATAAGCGGGTGGCGTAAGCTAATCGGCTTCACATAATAAGCTTCATCAGACGCTAAACACTCAAACAAACTTTCGTACAAATCAGCCGTTTGATGAAAGGAAGCCCTTATTTGCGCCCTGAGGATTTCAGGCGATGTGTGATTGAGTTTGATACTACGATTTAAAAGTTGGTCCATACATTCATCAATTAGCATTTGTTAAAAAAACAGCGCTTGATAAAAAGCGCGCAAGACATATATTGCCCTTACATTGACAATCTCTTAACTAGAAACGTTCTGAGATTGTTGCACCTGCCACATTTCAGCATAGCGCTGCCCCAGCGCAATCAGTGATTCGTGCGTGCCTCGCTCAATAATCGCGCCCTCTTCCATCACTAAAATTTGGTGCGCATGAGTAATGGTTGAAAGTCGATGCGCGATAATCAAGGTGGAACGGTTGCGCGCTAAATCATTCAGTTCGTTTTGGATGGATCGCTCGGTTTCAGAATCCAAGGCCGATGTCGCTTCATCAAATATCAGCAATGCAGGATGCTTGAGCAATGTTCTGGCAATCGCAACCCGCTGTTTTTCACCGCCCGAGAGCTTCAATCCACGCTCACCCACCGCGCTTTGGTAGCCATCAGGCAAGCTCACAATAAAGTCATGAATTTGTGCTGACTTAGCTGCGGACTCAATTTCTAATTGCGTTGCACCAGGTTTCCCATAAGCAATGTTATAGCCTATCGTGTCGTTAAACAGCACGGTGTCTTGAGGCACAATGCCAACCACTTGGCGCAGACTAGCTTGCTGAACGTCTTGAATATTCTGCCCGTCAAATAAAATAGCGCCGCTTTGCACATCATAAAATCGAAATAAAAGGCGAGACAAAGTGCTTTTGCCCGCGCCACTATGGCCTACCACAGCCGTGGTTTGACCCGGCAAAATCTCAAAAGAAACTTGATTGAGGATTTGACGATTAGGCTCGTAGTAAAAAGATACCTCTTTAAAAACAACATGCGGGCCAAGTGCGGGCGACTTGACAGATAATGGGTAAGCATCAGGTTTATCTGCCACCTCTTGGTGCGCCTCAAGCAAAGCAAACATGCGGTCAATGTCGGCAAGCGATTGCTTCATTTCTCGGTAAAGCACCCCTAAAAAATTAAGCGGGATATAAAGCTGTATCATCAACACGTTAACCAGCACCAAATCCCCTATCGACATTTGGCCTTTTGCCACGCCTGAACTCGCTAAACCAAGAATACAAATCAAACCCACGCCTATGATGGTTTGCTGACCAAAATTTAAAAGTGCTAAAGATTTTTGTGATTTAACTGAAGCTTGGGCATATTTTTTAAGATTTTCATCATAGCGCAGAGCTTCAAATTGCTCGTTGCCAAAATACTTCACTGTCTCAAAATTAATCAAAGAATCCACCGCCCTTTGATTTGCTTTGGAGTCTAGATCATTCATTTGACGTCTAAAGTTTGTGCGCCATTCGGTAACGACTATGGTAAACACCACATAACAAGTCAGCGCGATAAGCGTAATCACCATAAACCAAAGGTTATAAACAAAGAAGAAATAAGCCAACACCATGACAAGCTCAATCAGCGTTGGAATAATGCTGTAAAGAGAGTAAGAAATCAGCGACTGAATACCACGCGTTCCTCTTTCAACATCTCTTGTCATCCCACCTGTTTGCCGCGACAAATGAAACCGCAGAGACAAGGAGTGAACATAATTAAAAACCTGTAAGCCGATTTTTCTCACCGCACTTTCGGTCACTTTAGCGAAAATAAGCTCTCTTAACTCACCAAACAAAGAGGCCGATAAGCGCAATAATCCATAAGCTAAAATCAGGCTAACTGGCACCACTACCAGCGCTTGAGAAGTGTTCGTAATGCTAAGCGTATCCACAATTTTCTTAAGTACAATCGGCACACCTAGATTGGCGACCTTGGCAAACACCAAACACAGGAGCGTGATAATTACTCTAAACTTGAATTGCCAAATATATGGCATTAGGTTTTTAATCACATGCCAATCGCTGTGTTGACGGGCTTTGGCTTGAGGGTTTGTTTCAGAATTTGTATGGCGCATATTTTGAGTATTGAATTAAGACCTTATTGAGCGCGCGGCTTAAGCGCATCTGTCGTACGACTGTTAAATTTACAAGCCTGTAATGATAGTGCATTTAGTACAAATAATATTTTAATCAAATAAAAAATAAGTCATAATTTTCACGCTTTCTTATTGACCAAAGGACTGCAAGTCTTTATTATCACGCCTTCACCAATTCCTCGATAGCTCAGTTGGTAGAGCAATGGACTGTTAATCCATGTGTCCCTGGTTCGAGCCCAGGTCGAGGAGCCAAATACAAAAAAGCCCTGCAAAAATGCGGGGCTTTTTTCATGGGCGTTTACAGCCAATTTAAGCGGGCACGCGCCACAAATAGCTATCCATACAAAGAATATCGTAAGACACGCCGCCCTCAATCACTTCAAGCACTTCATCTGGCGAGCGGCTCCCTAAAGCCACAAACAATGGCAAAAAATGCTCATCGCTTGGATGTGCTTGCAAGGCGCTAGGAGCAAGGGTTCGGTAGTTTAATAAATCCTCTATGCGATTTTCTGTTATGGCTTTTCTCACCCAATCTCCAAATTGCGACACATAAGACAAATCCACATCGCGGCGCATAAAATGGCCTAGGTTATGGGTAATGCCACCTGTACCAAGGATTAACACCCCCTGCGCTTTTAATGGCGCAAGCGCTTGCCCTAAGGCATAAGCCGTTTGCGGGCTTGCAGTATGCGGCAACGAGATTTGAAAAGCAGGGACATGCGCCTTGGGGAATAAATGCATCAGCGGCACCCAAGCGCCGTGATCTAAGCCCCGACTTGCGTTAAGCAAAGCATCAATTCCCGCTTTTTGCAATAAATTAGCCGCTTCGCTAGCAAAGGCAGGATGGCCTTTTACGGGGTATTGAATTTGATAAAGCTCGGCTGGAAAGCCGTAAAAATCATGGATGGTTTCAGGCAAGGCTGTCGTCATCACCTCTAGTTGATTGCTCTGCCAATGCGGCGAAACAAGCAATACCGCTTTAATGCCATCAAGCTGCGTGCCAAGCGTAGCAAGCTTATCAACCAAACTGCTAGACTCCAACGCAAAGGTAGGTGCGCCGTGCGAAACAAATAATGATGGTGCTTTTAGCATATAAAAACTTTAATCCTTTAATCATTTACTGAGCTTGAAATATAGTAGCAAAATACATGCGCCAGTCACCGTATAATTAAGCCATTTATAGATGACCAATCATCAAAAATGAACACCATTAACAGCCAAACCAACAACCCACTCCACGGCATCACGCTAGAAGCCATGGTCACCGCACTATTCGAGCATTACGGCTGGGATGGCCTCGCTGAACGCATTCCCGTTAATTGCTTTATCAACGACCCCAGCATTAAATCCAGTCTCAAGTTGCTCCGCAAAACACCATGGGCAAGAGACAAAGTCGAAGCCTTGTATTTAGGCATGAAGCAAAGAAAATCATAAGCAAGGCACATTCCCCATTAAAAAAACTTTTATATACAAGGCCTCTAAATGTAAGGAAAAAGTTTAGTGTATAAACTGCCATCAACAACGCTTATCCTAGACAAAGCTTTCTTGCTATGATGCTCTAGGTATCACTCACCCAAGAAAGCCTTTTATGAACGATCGTATTCGCAATTTGCTTGCACAGATGGAAGCTATAGAAGATGAGCTTAACAAGGCGCTGCAAGAGCGCCAAGTGCATTTTAACTTTAGCATTAAGGGTAAGCGAGTTGAGTTTGAGCAGTCGGTCAAAGAGGCGCACAAGCAGCTTAAAATCGGCCTGATGAAATGGTTGGGTAATCGCCCTCTCAACTTGGTGACTGCGCCTATTATTTACGGCATGATTTTCCCGATGTTGTTATTGGATTTGTGCGTCAGCTTTTACCAAGCCACTTGCTTTCCTATTTATAAAATCGCTAAGGTTAAGCGTGGCGATTACATTATTTTTGATCGCCATCATTTAAGCTATCTCAATTGGATAGAAAAAAGCCATTGTATGTATTGCACTTATGGCAACGGCTTGCTGGCTTATGCAACAGAAATTGTTGCGCGAACTGAGCAGTATTTCTGCCCGATTAAACATGCCAGAAAAATGATGGGGCGACATGCCCGCTACGCTAACTTTGTGGAGTATGGCGATGCTTCAGATTATCAAGCCAAGTTAGAGCAATTTAGAGTTGAGCTAGCGCAGGAGTTGCTGGCTAAAGATAAACAAGTTTGCGATGGCAAGCGCTAAGGCTTTACCAGTGGCCTTCTAGGCTGAACATCACGGTACGATATCCATAGTCGTTGGCAAGTAGCTTCCACTCATCGCCGCCATTGATGTATCTATTTTGGCGGCGCATATCTTCATCCAATAAGTTTTGCCCAGACACGCGCAAATTAAAGCGCGGGTTAAGTTTGTATAGCCAAAAAGCATCAAGCAAGGCTCTGGCTTCGGTAAACGCTTTTTGCTCACCAGGCACATCGGTTTCACTGCGGCCTGATAGCTGTAATGAAACGCCCATGCTCGATTGCCATTTAGGTAGGCTTTGATCCCAACCCATAGACATCACGTATTTAGGTGTATCACGAGCATCGCGAGTAATGCCCAAGCGGGCATCGTCCACCCGAGCATGCGGCAGGGTTAAATGCGCTTTTGCCGTGCCGCCCGACCAGCCCCATTGATCGGTATTGATTTTGCCATCTAGCTCCAAGCCCCAATGCAAGGCGTCACCTTCGTTATAGGGGCGATCTACCCAGCGCTCCCCTTCTAGCATTAAACGGCGCTCAGTAAAGTCGCTAGTAGCGCGAACATACACATTAGCGGAAATCACCCCTGCTTTTTGCGCTAAATAACGCTCAGCAACCGCTTCAAAGTTAATACTACGCTCAGGCTTAAGGTTAGGATTGCCGCGTGAGTCTGCATCAAGCGGTGTGTTTGAGGTAATGCTACGGGTTAGCGTAGCGGTAATTTCATTGAGTCTAGGCATTTTCATGCCAGCGCCTAATGAGGTACGAAACACCCAAGCTTCTTGCGGTTGCCAGCGCACTGCAATCGATGGCAATAAAGCAAAGTCTTGCTGTGTATGACTATCAGACTTTAACTGCATATTCTCCATGCGCAGACCTGATGTCAGGGTAAGGCTATCTTGCGGCGTCCATGCATCTTGTAGCCACAGCACTTGGTCTTGAGAGGATGATTGGTATTGCGCGGCAGCCGTGTCTGTAAAAGCTTGTTTATCTTGGTGGCTAAGCTTGTTATATTCCGCGCCTAGCGAGATAAAGTGCAAATCTACTGGCTGATCCCATCGCACGGCGCTGGCAAACTCATCCTCATCACTTTTGGTATTTTCATTAACACTGGAAACCGCGTTGGTGATTCTGCTGATATCTAACTCGTTGTGGCGATTATTCAGCGAAAAACGTCCGCTTAATTTAGATTCTCCAAAATACTTTTCGCCTTCTAAGCGCAGACGTAAAGATCGCCATTCGGCATCTTCATTAGCACTTCGAGTGAAGTTATTGGCACTGTTCAGCAAATCTATGCCTGTGGTGCGCGTACTTTTTTCAGATGGTCCTAAAAACACCATGCTCGAAAGCGTGACGCTGTCACGCCCTGATTTCCAAGTAAATCGCGGCGTAAAGGCGTGATGCCCCATATCGCTCATGCCATCGGTATATTCTTGCGTCCTAGACGGGGTGCTACTCATCGCCTGTTTATCTAAAAACGAGTTGGCAGGAGAGCGTGAGAAATTCAGCGATACAGGCAATACCCAAGAGAAGCTGGCATCACCGCCAGATTCAGACCAAGAAAGCTGTTCGTTTGGTTCACCATCGCGAAAACTCAAGGCCGCTTTAAGCTCTGTGGTGCGTTTAGACACGCCTTTTTTAAGCACGATGTTAATAGTCAGAGGCGATGAACCACCAAACTCTGCCGATGAGCCACGATGAATCTCAACCCGTTCAATGTCGCTGGCTGGCATACGAGAAAATGCGCCCATGGTGCCGCCTGATTGACGTTCGCCATCAATCAGCACCCGAATTGAGTCTCGTGACATGCCACGGGCACGGGTACCACCCGCGCCAATTTCAACGCCGGGCAGCTTGCCCAGCACCTCGCCTACCGTCATTACGCTTAAATTTTCAATTTCTTTGCGCCCTACCACCATTTTTTGCGTGCTTGCGTCTTTACGCATATCGGTTTCATCACGCGCACCAGCAACATCTACCGACTGGATTCTGAGGGTTTCCTCTGCTAAAACAGTGGATGAAAACAACAACAATAAGAATAAATAGTTTTTGCACAATCGCATAGATTTTTTTATCAATTCATTAAGGTTTAAAATACGCTACACTGACTTAAATCATCATTAAGCCTAACATGAAACTGTTAAACAAAGTTTTCAGAACGCCATTCAGGACACTCAAAAAATTAGGACCTGGTTTAGTCACTGGCGCCGCTGATGATGATCCCAGCGGCATCGCCACTTATTCACAAGCAGGTGCACAATACGGCTTTGGCTTGCTATGGACCATTGTCCTCACCTACCCGCTGATGGCAGGCATTCAAATGATATGCGCCCGCATCGGTTTAGTGACTGGCAAAGGCCTCGCCAGCAACATGAAGCGCTGCTACCCCAAAGCACTTACCTTGCCGCTTATTGCATTATTGCTGATTGCTAATACCATCAATATTGGCGCCGATCTTGCGGCTATGTCAGACGCTGTCAAATTAGTTGTTGGTGGACCACGCCACCTTTACTCCGTAATCATCGGATTAGCTTGCTTACTATTACAAGTATTTATTCCTTACCATCGCTATTTGCCAATATTAAAATGGCTCACGATTTCTTTGTTCGCTTATGTAGGCACTGTATTTGCATCGCATGTTGATTGGTCGCGCGTTGTCTCAGAAACGCTAATGCCGCACATCAGCCTCAATGCTAACTATGTATTACTGGTGGTCGGCGTATTTGGAACAACCATCAGCCCTTATCTATTCTTTTGGCAAGCCGCCGAAGAAGTAGAGGATATTGCCGACATTCCAAGCAGACACGCGCTGCTAGACAAACCTCAACAAGCTGATAAGCAGCTAGACCGTGTACGTGTGGACACCATTATGGGCATGGGGTTCTCAAATGTGATTTCATTTTTTATTATTTTGACCACCGCGGCCACCCTCTTCCCTGCTGGTATCCATAGTATTCAAACTTCGGCTGAGGCGGCGGCAGCCTTGCGCCCCATTGCAGGGGAATTTGCGTTTATGCTGTTTGCAATGGGCATTATTGGAACAGGCCTGCTAGCCATTCCAGTGCTGGCTGGTGCTGGCGCCTATGCCGTTGCTGAACTAATGGATAAACCAGCCAGTTTAAAATTGAGCGCATGGTCTGCAAAACACTTTTATGGCGTGATTGTGATTGCAACGCTGATTGGTGTAGGCTTGGATTTTAGCGGCATAGACCCGATTAAGGCGCTTATTTGGAGTGCAGTGATTAACGGGATTGTGGCGGTACCGCTAATGATGGCGGTGATGCATATGTCATCATCAAGCAAGATCATGGGAGATTTTACAATTACGGGAAAAATCAAATGGCTAGGCTGGCTAGCCACTGCGCTGATGACAGTGACTGCCATCATATTAGGTTTGGTAAACTTTTTTTAATAGAGATGATTTAATCGGACTAGGCTATTTTTTAGAAAACTAGCCTTTAAGAAGCCAGTGTTTAGAAAGCTAGCCTTTAGAAAACAAGCCGCTCATATTACGCACGCCTTTTAAGGCGGCCCAAGATCCCAACAATATTCTTGCGGCTTTAATCGGCGTAAACATCGCAAATAAAGCGCCAGCCCCCAATACCATCGCAGGGTTATTTTTAACAAAGCGCGTGGCGGCTAAACCTCTATCGACCCACTTTAACCTAAGGTGCCACTGGGCAGCGTGTATAGACAACTCATCGCGTTGCGCCGCCGCTTCTGCTTG